>NZ_FPBY01000031.1 GCF_900116755.1 Clostridium sp. DSM 8431 | reverse complement strand
TTTAAAACCTCCCAGGGGGGGTACATCTATCTTCTATTCAGGAGTATTATACTAAACTATATTAAATTTGGTTAGATTCCTTTTGGAATTTAAATAAAAAACTATTTTAAATTATGAAATGCGTATTTCCCTATCGGGGCGTAAGCAAAGTAATAGATAAGAAAATTAATATCAATTTAGACATGTAATGTTCGTTAGAATAGTAAATAGTTTTCTATCAAATGTTACAACTAGATTATACAAGGGGAGGTATAAGAGGAATAGTACATATTTAATTACAAACGATAAGGAGATAGTGGGAGAAATGAATAATAGAAAAAGATTAATATGCTTATTAACAGCAGCTACTTTACTTACAGGAGGTTTAGTAAGTACAAAAACAACAGCATCTGAACTTGGCGGAGTTTATTTTGCAGATAATTTTGAAGGGGATAATAGCAGCAATTGGGAACTAGCTAAGGGAAGCTGGAATGTTGTAGAAGATGGTACAAAAGTTTTTCGTCAAACATCTACAAGTGTTGAAGGAAGAGCTGTTATAGGAAATGAAGAGTGGGAAAATTATTCATTAGAAGCAGATATTAAGGTGAATAATTTTAATGGATCTAATAGAGCTTTATTATGTGGACGTTATAAAGATGCTAATAATTATTATGCAGTAAGTTTAAGCTCTAAAAATGGTGGATTAGTTGAACTTAGAAAGAAAGTTAATGGAAGTTCCATAGTTTTAGATAAAGCAAATGTATCAATTAGAAGCAGGTAAGTGGCATAATACAAGACTTGAAATGAATGGAACTTCTTTAAAGGTTTATATTAATGATAAATTAGTAATAGAAACAGAAGATACATCTTATGATAATGTTAAGGTTTTAGGAGATATTAAAATAGATGAAGAATCAAAAAATGAATCAGTAGAGGATTCAAAAGAAGAGAATTCGAAGGAAGATATTTCAGATTCAGTAGTAGAAGACTCAAAAGAAGATGCTTCTGACTCAATAGTAGAAGATTCTAAGGAAGAGGAAAATGAAGAAGGAGTAGTGAATTTAAATCAATATTCAGTTGAAGGATTTGCTGAAGGTAATATTGGTGGAGGTATAATTGACGAAACAAGTTCTAGTTATGCAAAGGTAAGCAATGCTACTGAGCTTGCACAAGCTTTAAAGAAAAAATCTAAAATTAAAGTTATAGAAATAACTAATGATATAGCTTTAGGATGGAATGAAATTGAATCTTCAGCTAAAGTGGCACCAATAACACAAAACATTGAACCGCTTACTCATCCTACATTAAAAAAATCAGGTGTAAGTAAAATAACAGTTGATAGCTTTGATGGTCTTACAATTTACTCTAAGAATGGAGCAAAATTAACTCATGCAGGTTTTGTATTTAAGAATTGTAAAAATATAGCCATCAGAAATATTGAATTTGATGAGCTTTGGGAATGGGACGAAAACACTAAAGGAAATTATGATAGAAACGACTGGGATTACTTAGGCTTTGAAGGATGTTCAAAGGTTTGGGTTGATCACTGTACATTTAATAAAGCTTATGATGGTATAGTAGATTCTAAGAAAGGTACTACAGGACTTACTATTTCTTGGTCTAAATTCTTACCAGGAGATAAGAATTCAAAATTCTACAAAGCTATGTTTGATGAAATGGAAAGTAATGAATCACAATATCCAATGTATAAATATTTAAGATCCTTAGGATTAAGTCAAGATAATATAATGGATGTAGCAGCGCCTCATAAGAAGACTCACTTAATTGGTGCTACAGAATTTGCTTCAGATAATAAGGATTTAGAGCTTACTTTACATCATAATTATTATAAAGATTCTCAAGATCGTATGCCAAGACTTAGAGGTGGAAATGCTCATATATATAATATAGTTATGGATTCAAGAGATGCAAATAAGGCTAAATCTATAATTAGCAGTTCCTTAAATAAGCAGATAAATAGTGCTGGATATCATTTTGGTATTACAAGCAATGGTGCATTATCAACAGAAGGTGGAGCCTTACTACTTGAAAACTCTCAAATACTAGGGGTATCATCACCATTAAGAAACAATCAAAAAAGTGCATCTAAAACAGAATATACGGGTAAGATATTAGCTCTTGATACAATTTATAAATATAAGGATATTGATTTTAGAGGAAGTAGTATAGAAAAAAATAGTCCATTATCACCAGAACCTGCAAAAGCTTTAGACTTCTCTTGGAATGGAATGGACAAGCTTCCATATAGTTATGAACTTGATGATCCAGAAGGTTTATTAGAAAGATTAACTTCAAAGGAAGATGGAGCAGGAGCTAAGCAGTTAGATTTAACATCAAAAGAATGGATGACAACTTCATATAAATAATATAAAAGAAAAAGAACTTGAATTTTGATTCTAGTTCTTTTTTCTCTTATAACTTAATAATAATTATTATAAGTTATAGTGGGAGTGGATATTATGGTTTTAAACATAACACAGAAAAATGTGCTTAGAGCTTTAGTAGAGAATAAGGATAAATGGATGGGAGTAGAGGATATTTATAAAAGTTGTCTTAAGACCAAACATAAGGTTAATAGAAGTAATATAGGAAGAAGTATTAGTTTTTTATTAGAAAATAAGCTTATAACAGCTCCTAATTCTCAAGGAAAGGTGAAGATTAATGAAGCAGGTATTGATGTGTTTTTTGAAAGTGGCATAAAATAAAAAATCATAAAGTAGTAATTCATATTAAAGGAACATCAGCAAAAAATTATAATGCTGATGTTTTTTCGTTTTAGAAAATATTAATTTGGGTATAACCTTTTTTATTGTAGGTAAAATGAATTTCTGCACTAAGAAGTGTAATGAAAGACACTTTATTCAAAAAAATATCTTGATAAATTTTTTACTTTAAAAATTTTTTATTATAAAGACATATAAAGACAAAGGGAATAATAAGACAAAAAACATCTTTTGTGTAAATGTTGTGATAGAAAGAAGAATTTAAAAAAATTAATTGTACTAAAACTTATATGAAAAAAGAAATGTAATTGTTTAAATTATGAATAAGTTTTCATAATTTAATTAAAAATGATAACGAATAACATTGTTAAAAAAATATCTTTTTGTAGAAAAATAAGAAAAAATAGATAAAATTGAAAAAGAAATTATTGACAATACATTTTAAGTGATGCATAATAAAGGTGTCAAAAGAAATACATAAATGATAGGAGATGTTATTAATGGGAGTATTAAGCAACATGAATTTAAAAAATACTGAAAAGGAAGTTTATTGTGTATTCAAAGCATCAGTTTTAAATGGTGAAGATGTACGTACAGAATTACTTGGAGTATTTGATACCCTTGAAGAAGCAAAGAAAAATGCACCAAAGTTAGATGTAACAGGACATAAGACAGTAGTTAAAGCAAAACTTACAATTGACCCTGTAGAATTTTTAGGAGATATTGATTCACTTAAGTAATCAATACCCTAAAAATATATGAATACCTCAAAATGTTAAATTGTTTAATTTGTTTCAACCAAGATAAATGGTTAATATATAAAGTTTGGCAAAGAAAATAAATTTATTGCCAGGTTTTATATATTAACCATTTTTATTATTAGAACTAAGAAATCTTAAATAAAAAGTTGATTTTAAAAAAAATAAATGGTAATATTTTACATGTAATAAAACATGAGAGATAAGGTGGTAAAAATGAATAAAGGGGTTTTCTTTAAAAAAGGTAATGTTAATAATACAGTTTTGCAAAATAAAGATCAGGTAAAAGAATCTGAAGAGAATAAAAATATTAATAAGTTTATAGATTCAATAATTTTAGATAGAAGTATAACTAAATACATTATTGATAATTTCACAGATATATCGCTAGATATAAGAGATTCTTTAATAAATTTTGCTGACACCTTAGAGAATACTATAGATTATATTGAAGATAAGTCTAGTGAGCTCATTAAAAGTTCTAGAGATTTTGAATTAAGCAAAGATTATAGAGATAAATCTATGGAGATATATGAAGTTGTTCAAAAAATAAATAATTATGTCTTATGGATAAATGAAAATTATAAGGAAGCAAATAATAACAAAAGCTTTGAAGAATATGAAGATGGAAATAAAAACAATATGAAAGCTAATTTTGAGCTTGATTGCGATGATAGTAATAAATTATGTATAAGTGAAGACTTTACACAGAAGTCTCCAAAAGCTTTTAAAATAGATGATTATTATTCAGAAGTAAGTGACTGGAAGGAGCTTACGGTAAAGGCTGCAGATATATTAACTAAAAGATATAAGAATAATACTAACCATGAAGAAATATCTACTCAAAATGTTGTTTTAAAAGAGTCTATAGAGAATGATTTTAGAGATTCTGTTATAGACATTTTAAAAATATATAGTGTACCTTTAAGTAAATTCTATGTTTACATTAATTAAAGGTTCTTTTTAATCATAATTTTCTCCTAAACTTGTTAAGATTGATAAGGAATTTAAGTATAGAATATGTACTTAAAGCACCTTTTCCTTCTTAACATAGTAAAGATTAAAAAATATGAAATACATAAATACACTTTATAAGTATTACTTTTATTACTTTAAAATTTTAGTGAATGCAATATAGTTTTTGAAATTTAAGAATCAAAAATTATATTGCATCATTTTTTTATGAGAATATTTAAAGATTTTTTAACACATAGGAAAGTTTAAAATTTCTTTGACAGCGAACACTGATTATTACAAGCTTTTTGGTATGTAAGTTGTCCAATGCGTTAAAAACAAAAATATAGTGCCACAAAAGAACCAAAAAGCAAAATAATTAAATTGTATTTTAAGATGAATTTATTTTGCTTTTAGAACCTTTTGACAGGCTTTACAAAGTTGCTTCCTGCGCTGAAAAGCGTGGCGTCAGCCACTTTGCTCTAATAAATACTTATTATTATTAAAGTTAAGTTGAATTATATAGGTCTTTATAAGGAAGGCATAATTTAAGTAGAGTAATCATAGTATTATTTAGGAGATACGATAGGAGGATTAAGCGGTGAAGAGATTGATTGAAAAAATTAATGAAACATTTAAAGAAAATAGAGGATATTATGTTTTTGTATTAGTTCTGTTTTGTATAGGAATAGTAATAGGAACATATACGGTGAAATACATGAGTGCATCTGATAAAGAAGATTTAACAAGCTATTTTACTACATTTACAAATAATATCTGCAATAATGATATTAATTATAAAGGCTTATTATTAAATGTAGTAAAGAAAAACTTATATTTAATAATTCCAATAATAATATGTGCTTTTACTTTTATAGGAATTCCAGTTATTTTAATTGTGGATTTTATCAAAGGCTTCACCTTAGGGTATACATTTACTTTTTTATTAACAACCTTTGAAGGAAAGGGGTTTTTATTAGCCCTATCTTCAAGCATAATTCAGAATTTAATATATATACCCTGCATAATGGTGTTAAGCGTAATAGCATTACAGCTATCTGTTGAAAAATTTAAAAAAAGATTTTTCAAAGGTCATATAAATAGAAATTTAGATCCTAAACCCTTAGTGAATATTATGATTTTAATAGCAGTATTCTTTGTAGCAGCAATTATTATTGAAACATATATATCTCCAAGCATAATTAAATTTGTGGTATGTAAATTATATTCTTAAAACAATAATATACTTCAGATTACAAAGTAGAATTGATAAGTGTTTAATTAATAATGGTGTGGGAGCAGTTTAAGGTGATAGAAATTATAAATGATTATAAGAACTATTTAGTACAAAACGATAAAAGCGAAAATACTATATACGCCTATGTTACAGATGTAAATCTATATACAAAATTTATCGATAAAGAAAATATGGATTTATATAGTTCTGATAATAAAGCTGTAATGGCATATATTGAATATCTCCTAAACCAAGGAAAATCAGAAAGGTCTATTAATAGGATAGTTATTAGTCTTAGGAGTTTTTATGGCTATTTGAAGAGTAGAGCATTGGTAACTGATATACCTAAGATTACTTATAAAAGCAGTAGAGATACAAAAAAATTACCACAAATTTTAACAGTTGAAGAAGTAGATAAAATAATAAGATCTGTTGATAAGGATGGAATTAAAGGAATTCGAGATAATGCACTATTAGAACTTATGTATGCAACAGGTATGAAGGTATCTGAACTTATTGGAATTAATGTAGACGATGTGAATTTAGATTTATCTTTTGTTAAATGTACAGACAACAAACATTATGAAAGATTAATACCTATTGGAAGAAGTGCCTTAAGAGCAATTGAAGAATATTTAAAAGTTAGAGATAGAGTAGCAGAAGTTGGAGTTAGCAATCTTTTTGTTAACTTAAATGGACATAAGCTTACAAGGCAGGGGATATGGAGAATAGTAAAGGAATATTCTCATAAAGCTGGTATTGATAAAGATGTAAATTTAAATACCTTTAGACATTCCTTTGCAGTTCATATGCTTCAAAATGGTGCTAATGTTCGTGCAGTACAAAAACTTTTAGGAAATCAGGTATTGACATATATGGATACTTATTATGAAATAATAAATAGTGACAAAATTAATTTAATTTACAAAAAGTCACATCCAAGAGCTTGATTTTAAATAATTTAGCTTATGATTGAAGGGAGATTAACGTTATGAAGAGAGTAATACTTATAGTATTAGACAGCTTAGGAGTAGGAGAGCTTCCGGATGCTGAAAAATTTGGTGATAAGGGAAGTCATACTTTAGACCATGTGTGGAAGGCTAATGGAGGCTTGAATATACCTAATTTAAAGAAAATGGGCTTTGGTAATATCCAAGGTGTAAAAAATCTAGGAAAAGAAGAAAAGGTTATAGGAGCCTTTGGAAAGTCTATGGAGAAATCTATAGGAAAGGATACTGTAACTGGACATTGGGAAATTGCAGGTGTTATTTTAGAAAAACCACTTAATACTTATCCTGATGGATTTTCAGAGGAAATAATTAATGAGTTTATGAAAAAGACTGGTGTAAAAGGCGTTTTAGGAAATAAAGTAGCATCAGGAACAGCTATAATAGAAGAACTAGGGGAAGAACAATTAAGAACTGGTTATCCAATTGTATACACTTCAGCAGATAGTGTATTTCAGATAGCAGCTCATGAAGAGGCTATAGGTCTTGAAAATTTATATAAAATGTGTGAAGTAGCAAGAGAAATGCTTGTTGGTGATAAATGTGTAGGAAGAGTTATAGCAAGACCTTTTGTAGGAACAAAGGCTGAAAACTTTAAGAGAACAAGTAACAGAAAAGACTATGCATTAGATCCCTTTGGAAAAACAATGCTTGAATATATTGAAGAAAGTGGCAAAAGAACTGCTGCAGTTGGAAAGATAGAAGATATATATAATGGTAAAGGAATCACAGATGCAGTTCATATAAAAGGAAATATGGATGGAGTAGATAAAACTTTAGAATATATGGATAGTATAGATGAGGGATTAATATTTACTAATTTAGTTGATTTTGATATGTTATATGGACACAGAAATGATCCAGAAGGCTATGGAAAAGCTATAGAAGATTTTGATTCAAGACTTGAAGAAATATATTCAAAGCTTAGAGATGAAGATATATTAATAGTAACAGCAGATCATGGATGTGATCCTACTATGCCAGGTACAGATCATTCAAGAGAATACATACCAATATTAGTATATGGTAAAAATGTTAAGCCAGGAGTTAATATAGGTATTAGAGAATCATTTACTGATATAGGAAAAACTATATTAGATTATCTTGACATAAAAAATTATGCAAATGGAGAATCTTTTAAAGACTTAATAATCTAATATAGGAGGCAGAAAATATGAGAATGTACGATTTAATATCAAAGAAAAAAAGAGGAAAAGAACTTACAACAGAAGAAATTAATTTTTTTGTTGAAGGCTTTACTAAAGGAGAAATTCCAGATTATCAAATATCAGCTTTAATGATGGCAATATATTTTCAAAAAATGAATAAAAGAGAAACTGCTGATTTAACAATGGCAATGGTTAATTCAGGAGATAAACTTAACCTTGATAAAATTAAAGGTATAAAGGTTGATAAACATTCAACAGGAGGAGTTGAAGATAGTATTTCTTTAGTATTAACTCCTATGGTAGCAGCCTGCGGAGTTCCTGTAGCTAAAATGTCTGGAAGAGGACTTGGACATACAGGTGGAACTATTGATAAGCTTGAAGCTTTTAAAGGATTTTCTGTTGAATTAAGTGAAGAAAAGTTTATCCAAAATGTAAATACCATTGGAGCAGCTATAGCAGGGCAGACTGCTAATTTAGCACCAGCAGATAAAAAGCTTTATGCTTTAAGAGATGTTACAGCTACAGTTGATAATATGTCTCTTATTGCATCAAGTATTATGAGTAAAAAAATTGCATCAGGAGCTGATGGAATAGTTTTAGATGTTAAGGTTGGAGATGGAGCATTTATGAAAACTCCAGAAGATGCAGAAGCTTTAGCAAGGGAAATGGTGGATATAGGAAAGCATGTAGGAAGAGAAACTATAGCAGTAATTTCTGATATGGACCAACCTTTAGGTTTTGCAGTAGGTAACTCTTTAGAAGTTATAGAAGCAATTGAAACATTAAAAGGAAATGGACCTAAAGATTTATTAGAGCTTTCTCTTACTATTGGAAGTAATATGCTTATGATAGCTAAGAAGGCTAAAGATTTTGATGATGGAAAGAGAATGCTTTTAGAAACTATAGAAAATGGAAAAGCAATAGAAAAATTAAAGGAATTCGTTAAAGCACAGGGTGGAGATGAAAGAATGGTAGATGATACTAGTCTTTTCCCTAAAGCTAAATATGAAATGAAAGTTTTAGCTAAAGAATCAGGATTTATTTCTAAGATTGAAGCAGAAGCAGTTGGTATAACTGCTATGGAACTTGGAGCAGGAAGGGTAGCTAAGGATAGTGTAATAGATTTATCAGTAGGAATAGTATTTGCTAAAAAAAGAGGCGATGAAGTTAAGAGTGGCGATCTATTAGCTACAGTATATGCTAATTCTCAAGAAAAAGGAGAAAAAGCAGTAAAAAAACTTATTGAGGAAATTATGGTTTCTGATAAATATTTTGATAAAATTCCTTTGGTTTACAACATTATCAAATAAAAAACAGCAAAAAAACGACAATAAAACCATCCTTTGTTTTTAAAAAGGATGGTTTTATTTTGCTAAGAAAAATATGGTTTTAAATTATGAAAAAATAATAAAATGAGTAAGAAATTTCCTTTAAATTAAAAACATATTTGTCATCTTATAGAAGTGTTAAAAAATGCAAAAAATATATGAAATAGATAAAAATATAGCGTTGCTAAGAGTTATTTTTTTTAATATTATATAGTGGTGGTAGTAAACTATAAAGATATCGATAGATATTGAGGGGAGAAATACAAATGATAAAAAGAAATAAGAGACTAGTATCAAAAATTACTTTAGCAGCACTAACAATTGGGATGTTAGCAAGTATGAATACATTATTCGTAACAGCTGCAGAAAATGGTGAAATAACAAAGATACAAATATTAGGAACGACAGATGTTCATGGAAAGTTTATGAACTATGAGTATGCTACAACTTCAAGTGCAGCAGGAGGATATAATCAAATTTCAGAAGCTGTAAAGGAAAAGACAGCAGAAAATCCTAATACCCTAGTATTAGATAACGGGGATTCAATACAAGGAAATTATAATAATTTATTTACAACAGATGAATTTTTAAACAACAATGTTAATCCAGTTGCATTGGCATTAAATGAAATTGGATATGATTCAATGGTTTTAGGAAATCATAAATTCAATTATGGATTAGGAATATTAAATAAGGTTATAGGACAAGTTGAAGCAGGAAATACAAAAGTATTATGTGCTAACCTTTATAATGAAAATGGAGAAAGAGCTTACAGACCATATATGGTTAAAGAAGTTGATGGAATAAGAGTCGCAGTAATCGGAGTAACTACTAACCATATAATGAAATGGGATGGAGATAAGCTACAAGGATATAAATTTACAAGACCAGATGAAGAAGTAAGAAAAGTTATAGATGAATTGAAAGAAGAAGACGCTGCAGATGTATTTATAGTATCAGCTCACGTTGGATCAGAAAATGAATATGGTGATGGAGATAACGCTAAAGATATAGCTAACCTTTGTCCAGAAGTTGCAGCAATCTTAGCTGGACATACTCATGAAAGATTAGAAAAGGAAGTAGTTAACGGAGTTTTAATCACAGAACCTAAGAATAACGGTGTAGATTTAGCTGATATTGATTTAGAAATTGAAAAAACTAAAGATGGATATAAAGTAGTAAGTGCAGATTCTTCAATTACAACTTTCTCAAAGGATTCAGCAACAGATAAAGACTTAAATGAAAAATTAAATAAATATCACAATATAGCATTAAATGATGCATTAAGCAAAATCGGAGAATTAGAAGGTGGAAATCTTGCAGATGCTGATGAAGTAGCTGGAATTCCTCAATCTTTCGTATCAGATCAAGGTGTAACTGACTTAATAAATTCAGCACAATTATATAATAGTAAGAAACATTTAGATTCAATTGGAGCAGATTTAACTAATGCTCACCTTGTTTCAGGAACTGCAATGTTATCACCAACAGCTAACCTTATGGCAGGAGATATTACAAAGGCAGGACTAGCTAACATTTATAGATATGATAATAAATTATATACAGTAAAAACTAATGGTAAGCAATTAAAGAAATATCTTGAATGGTCAGCTCAATTCTTTAATACATTTAAAGAAGGCGATTTAACAGTATCTTTCAATAAAGATTTTGGATCATTTAAATATGATATGTTAACAGGAGTTTCATATGATATTAACATTTCAAAAGATGCTGGCAATAGAATTGAAAACTTATATTTTAGCGATGGTAAAGTAGTTGAAGATACAGATGTAGTTTACTTAGCTGTAAATGACTTTAGATATTCTTCACAATTATCTCCTTTATTTGATTCAGGTGAACATGAATTAGTTTACGAATCAACTAATGATACTTTATCAGATATTAGAGATATGGTTGCTGATTACATTGTAAATGTTAAGGGCGGAAAAATTACTAAAGAAGTAGATAACAACTGGAAATTAACAGGTGTATCTTACAATGAAGAATTAAGAAACAAAGTTGTTGAGTTAATTAATAATGGAACAATTGAACTTACTATTAAAGATAATGTTGCTATAGAATCAGCTACATATGAAACTGTAATAGCTCAATTAGAAGCAAAGGGATTAACTGAAATAATTGAAGAGTTAGAAGAAATTAAAGATGGTAAAGTAGAAACACCAGAAAACAGTAATGAAGGAAATAGCTAAGTAGAAATACCAGAAAATAGTGGGGTGGAAACACCAGAAGATAACAATACTATATCTCCAGAATCATCACTTAAAGATAAAATTAATTCTGTAGTATCAGGAGTAGTTAATACAGTAAACAATGCAATAGTTAATACAATAAACACTGTAAAGAACTTTATTTCATGTATATTCGGAAAGTAATTATCATGGTATGAAAGGATAAATATGGAGGTATATTGTGAATAATAGACAAAGTATTAAAAGTAGAATGATTTTAATTTTA
This sequence comes from Clostridium sp. DSM 8431, assembly GCF_900116755.1. Classification (GTDB taxonomy): domain Bacteria; phylum Bacillota; class Clostridia; order Clostridiales; family Clostridiaceae; genus Clostridium. The sequence continues at coordinate 13,514 of NZ_FPBY01000031.1, read as the reverse complement.
GCAAGTACATTTATTGTATTATTTGCGGCAGCATTTTCAACGGCATTTATAATTTCAATGAATAGTATGAAAGATGTTAAGCATGATTCATTAAATAGAATAGTTACAGATGCATCTAATAGAGTTGCAAATAATATTCAAGAAAAGTTTACTTCTGCAAGAACAATTGCAGCTGATCCAATAATATCTAATGAAAATGTAAGCACTGAAGAAAAGATAGAAATCTTAAAAAGATATTGTTCAAAATTAAATATAAGATCTATTGGATTAATGTCAGCAAATGCTGATTTTGTAACAACAGATGGTTTTACTAATAATATTAGTAATAAACAATATTTTCATGATGTAATGAATGATAAAAAATATATAAGTTATCCACAAGTAAATAAAGAAGGAATACAAATTACATATGTTGCAGTTCCAATAAAAAATACAGATAATAAAATTATTGGGGGAATGACTTGCACATTTGAAAGTACATTCTTATCAAAAATAGCTGAAGATATCAAGTATTTTGGTATGGGAAATGCACGTATTATTGATTCTAAAGGAAATATTGTAGGATCAGATAATGTTAAAGAAGTTGAAGATGAAATAAATGTTTTTGAAGATGACAATATAACTGAAAGTGAAAAGAGTATATATGAAAAAATGATTTCTGGTGAAAGTGGCCTAGAAAGAGTTGATAATAAATCTTTTGCTTATACATCACTTACTGATGTAAATGGATGGTCTTTAGCATTAGAATTAGAACATTCAGAGTTATATAAAGAACTTAATTCTTTATTTGTAATGTTTATATTAATTGGTATTGTAGGAGTGTTAACATTCTTAGTAATACTTTATAAGTTTGGTGATAAAGTATTACTAAGAATGTTAAATGTACTAAAAGAAGATATAGAAATTATATCAACAGGTGTATTTAATAAGGAACTTAATGAAAAAGAACTTGAAAATGGGGATGAAATAGGAGCTATAACTAGAGCATTAAAGGATACTAAAGAATCAATTTCAGCAATTATAAATGAATTAAAAGAAGATGTTAATGTAATAAACAGTCAATATGTTGTATTAAAAAATACATCAAGTGAGATTATTTCAGGTTCGGAAAATATTTCAGAAGCAATGCATGAATCAGATAAGGGAACAACAGAACAAGCTGAGAAACTTTTATTAGTAAATACTAATATGGAGGTATTTTCAAATAATATCGACGAGATGAATAAAAAAATTGAACAAGTCTCAGGTATTTCAGATGAAATTAAAGAAAAGTTAAATGACGGAAATATAAGTATTGAACAATTAAATAAATCAGTTAATAACTTTGATTCAAGCTTTGGTACTTTTAATATAGGTATTAATAATATGAATGATAAAATATCATCTATTGAAAATATAACTAATACAATAAGTGAGATATCAGAACAAACAAACTTACTAGCTTTAAATGCAGCTATTGAAGCAGCTAGAGCTGGTGAGGCAGGAAGAGGATTTAGTGTTGTTGCTGAGGAAATAAGAAAATTAGCAGATCAAAGTCAACATTCTGTAGATGAAATTGGTTCAATTATAACTAGTGTACTTGTTGAAAGCAGAAATATATTAAATTCGACTGATGAAATTAATACTGAAGTCACAAATCAAAAGGAAAAGATAGAAAGAACTATAGAATCCTTCACTAATATAGAAAGATTATTAAGTAATCTTACTCCTAAAATATAGGATATATCTTCTCTTTCTAAAAGTAATGATACTAAAAAGACATTAGTTAGTGATTCTATTCAATCAGTAACAGCTATTTCAGAAGAATTAGCAGCAGCTACAGAAGAAGTAGATGCAACTGCAAGTGAGTTTATGAATAGAAGCATAGATATATCTAAAGTTTCAAAGGAACTTTCAGAAATAATAGAAAAGTTAAATCAATCTATAAATAAATTTACAATATAAAATATAAAAGCAAATGGCTAGTGCCATTTGCTTTTTTCATATCACTTAATAGTGATATTTTTTTTGTTTATGGAAATAATAATCCTTGAAAGGAGGCAGAGTTAATGAAGAAAAAATACATAAAGTTTCTATCAATAGCTTTAATATTTATACTAAGTTTTTTATTGTTACCTAAAGGAAATACTATATATGCTGTAGAAAAAGAGGATGAAGAAGAATGTGCTCTTATAGAGGAAGAAGAGGATGATGAAAAAGAAGAGGAGACCTTAGCCGAAGAGAAAAATACTAAAGATGAAAAAAAGGAGGGGAGAGAAAATGAAATAGAAGCAAGATCTGCCCTTCTTATGGAACCAATATCAGGTAAATTATTATATGAAAAAAATATTGATGAAAAATTTGCTCCAGCCTCTGTTACAAAGGTAATGACTATGCTTTTAGCTATGGAAGCTGTAGATAGTGGTAAAGTATCTTTAGAAGATAAAGTAACTTGTAGTGAAAATGCTAAAAGAATGGGTGGAAGTACCATGCTTCTAGATACAGGAGAAGTTCGTACTCTTGAAGAACTTTTAAAAGGTGTGGCAATAGCATCTGGTAATGATGCAGCTGTTGCAATAGCAGAGTATTTAGGAGGAACAGAAGCTGATTTTGTAGATATGATGAATACTAGAGCACAGGAAATAGGTATGACTAATACTACTTTTAAAAACTGTAATGGACTTCCTGCTGAAGGACATCTATCAACAGCTAGAGATATAGCTACAATGTCAAGGGAACTTTTAAAACATCCTACTATCTTAAAATATTCAGGAATATATATGGAAACTATATCTGAAGGAAGAAAGTCACCTATAGAATTAGTAAATCATAATAAACTTGTTAGATTCTTTGAAGGATGTGATGGTTTAAAAACTGGTTATACAGGTGAAGCTAAATACTGTATTTCAGCAACAGCTAAAAGAAATGGTGTAAGAATGCTTGCAGTTATTATGGGAGCACCTACATATAAAATAAGAAATAGAGATGCAGGTATATTATTAAATCATGGTTTCTCTAAGTATCAAGGTAAGAAATTAGTAGAAAAAGATGAAGATGTAGATACTGTTTATATGGGAGAAAAAACAGACAAATTCTTTATAGCAAAAGCTTGTGAAGATTTAGAAGTAGTAGTTCCTAAGGGAGAAAGTGGAGAATTAGAAAAGAAAATAGTAATTGATGAAATTAAGCCTGAATATAAAGAAGGAGATATTGTAGGAAAGTGTGAAGTATATTTAGGCAGTGAAAAGGTCGGAGAAGTAGAAGTTTATAGTGATAGAGAAATTGAAAAAGGTGGATTATTAGACAGTATAAAATATAGTATAAAAGGATTGTTTAATAAGGATGAGTAAAAAGGAGCTTTAAGCTCCTTTTTTTCTTTAAAGAAAATTAAAATTATATTATAATATAATGTGGACTTAAAATAGATTTAGAAAAAGGTGAAGAAGAATTGGAATTACCAAAAATAAAAATAGATAATTTCGAAGGTCCCTTTGATTTATTGTTACATTTAATAAAAAAGAATCAAATGAATATTTACAATGTTGAAATATCAGAAATAACTAATCAATATCTTCAATATTTAGATAAAATGAAAGAAATGGATTTAGATATAACTTCTGAATTTATAGTAATAGCAGCTACACTTATAGAAATAAAGTCTAAAACCCTTCTTCCAAAGATTAAAAAGGAAGATGATGAAGAAGATGAAGAAGATATAGAAAAGAAGCTGTTAGAAAAACTTATTCTTTATAAGAAGATAAAAGAAGCAACTAATTTCTTTAAAGAAAGATATTCAGATTCAGGAAGTATATTTACTAAAAAGCCTGAAATAATAGAAGAAGTAAAGGAAAAACCTTCAAAGAATGAAGATATTTTAAAGAATGTTACTTTATTGGACTTATATAATATATTTAATAACCTATTAGAGATTTATAGAAATAAGCAAAATAGAGCTAATGTTATAGAAAAAAAGATTTATGTAGATAAGTATAAAATTGAAGATAAAATTAATTATCTTACTGAAAGAATACAAGAAGGAAAGGTAATGGGATTTGATGATTTAGCAGCAGAATGTGAAAGTAAAATTGAAACAGTTGTTACCTTCTTAGCGCTTTTAGAACTTATTAAACAGAGAGTTGTAAGGGTCTATCAGACTTCAAGTTTTGGAAACATAATAATTGAAAGGTGGCCTGAAAATGGATGATTTTGAAAGAGGACAATTTGAATTTAAAGAAGTATCAAATAGAAGTAATTTAAAAGCTACAGTAGAAGCCTTATTATTTGTAAGTGGAGATCCTTTAGAAATTAGGGATATAGCTTCTCACTTAGAAATAAGTATTGCTTATACAAAGGATATTTTAGAAGAAATGATGGAAGATTATAAGCATATAGAAAGAGGTATAAAGCTTATATCAATAAATGGAGCTTATCAGCTTGTAACAAAAAATGAATATAGTGATTATATTCAAAAGCTACTAAAGAAAAATAAAAGACAGTCTTTATCTCAAGCTTCTTTAGAAAGTCTTGCTATTATTGCATATAAGCAACCTATTACAAGAATTGATATAGATGAAATAAGAGGGGTAAAATCAGAAAGTGCAATTCAAAAACTTGTTGAAAGAGATTTAATTAAAGAAGTTGGAAGACTTGAAGTGCCAGGAAGACCTATACTTTATGGAACAACAGAAGAGTTTTTAAGACAATTTGGATTACATGGGTTACATGAACTTCCATCACTAGATTTATTTATATTAGAAGAGGAAGAAGCTTTAAAGGCACAGGAAGTAGCAGTAGAACAAGATGAGGATTAAAAAAATAAGTAATCTCCTTTAAGGGAGACTACTTATTTTTTTATTGATGTTTTAGCTCAGAAGATAAATTTGTTGAATCAAATTCCATTTGCTCTGCCTCTTCTTTTTCTTTACACTTATTATTTTTTTTCATAAAATCTTTAAACATATCTAAAATCTGAGGAACGGTATCAACAATTCTATCATATGTGTTATCAGCATCCATTGGTAAAAGTCTGATTTTATCATCTTTAACAACCAAAAATGCTACAGGTTTAACACTTACACCAGCTCCAGAACCTCCACCAAAAGGATATTTAGAATCTGCACTATTAGCTATATTAGCATTATTAAATTCAGATCCTCCTGAAGCAAACCCAAAACTTACCTTTGAAATTGGAACTATATATCCTCCATCTTTTGTTTCAACAGCATCACCTATTACTGTATTTACATCAACCATATCTTTAAGATTTTCCATAGTGCTTTTAATTAAATTATCTACTGGATGTTCTATACTCATATATTTTCTCTTGCGAGTTCATCTCCTTTAATATTTATTAAGCTTTTAAATAATAAAATAACTATAAGCATAGTTTTTGCTATAGAAATAGTAAATATACAATTAATTTCAGACTTTAGGGTGAAGTTATCTTCAAATATAGGGGTAATGGGTATATTTATTTTCTTAATTTTAAAAAGAATATTAAAAATATAAATAATACTAGGAGCAAAAGATTGTAGTACTCCAAATGAAATTGCAGTAAGTGCAGAATCTTCTAAAGAATATTTAAAAAAACCATCTATAGATATATGTGGTTTTAAGATATTTCTTTCTAAAGAGTATATTAGCTTTAAGTTATTTTTTAAGGTTAAGGATTGGAAATAGGACTGTTTCTTTTCTTTATTTTTTCTTGAAGACTTTTTTTTAGCTATTAATTCATTAAAATCAAAAGCTTTATTTAAAATTGTAAATCTATAAAGTTTTATTATAATGCGCTCTTTTGATAAAGATATTTTTAGCTTAAAAGGAATTGGTAAAATTAAAATAACAAAAATAAAAAATAAGATTTCTAGAAATACCTTCATAAACTACCTCCAATACATATAACATTCTTATTATTACCTGTTATTTTTAAAATAAACTATAAATTTTAAGTATATAGGTATTAAATTATATAAAATAGACAAACTATGTTATGTACTAGAAATTAGAAGGTGATGAATTATGAAATTAAGTTTTAAAAATATATCAATTATTATTTTTACATTAATGTATATGTTAAATATTCCTCTAGCAAATCCAAAGGCTGTAGAAGAAAGTAAATTTAGAGTTAATGCTCATCATGCTATAGCCATGGATAGAGAAAGTAAACAGGTGTTATTTGAACAAGATGCTTATGATTTAGTTCCAATGGCAAGTACAACCAAAATATTAACAGCTTTAATTACTATAGAAAGAGGAAACTTAGATGAAAAATTTACTGTAAGTAAAAATGCTGCAAGTATAAGAGGATCAAAAGTTGGATATAAAGCAGGAGAAGAGATTACAATAAGAGAACTTTTATATGGACTTATGTATAAGTCAGGAAATGATGCAGCAATAACTTTAGCAGAAGGTATTGGAGGCTCTATTGAAGGCTTTGCAAAAATTATGAATCATTATGGTTCCAGTATTGGAATATTAGATTCTCATTTTGAGTCTCCTCATGGTCTTGATTCTAGTGATCACTATTCATCTGCTTATGATTTAGCTCTTCTTACAGCTAAAGGAATGGAGTATGATACTTTTAGAGAAATAGTTGGAACTAAAGAAATTAGAAAAGACAAATATAATTTTACTAGAGATTATAATAATATAAATAAAATACTATGGAAAATACCAGGAGCTAATGGAGTTAAAACTGGATATACAGGGCAAGCTGGAAAGTGCCTTGTTTCATCTGTAAACTGTGATGGTAAGGACTTAATTATAGTAGTATTAGATTGTCCTGATAGATGGAATGTAACAGAAAAAATATATAAACATGTAGAGGAAAGAATGGCTTTTGAAGGTATGGCTATGAAGGAATTTGCAAGTAAAAATGAAGAGTATAGCTTTGAAAAGGAAGAGATTCAGTTCGAAATGAAAATATAGTAATATAAATTGAACCCTTAAATCGATTGCAGAATCTTTAGATTTTTGTTAATCTAATATAGAGAATTAAAAAAAGGGAGATACTAAAATGGATAAAGAAAAGATATTAAGAACTGTCGATCATACTCTTTTAAGTGTAACTTCTACATGGGAAGAAATTAAAAAAATATGTGATGAGGGGATGAAGTATAGAACTGCTTCAGTTTGTATTCCACCATCATATGTAGCTAAGGCAAAAGAGTATGTTGGGGATAGACTAAAAATATGTACAGTTATTGGTTTCCCAAATGGATATATGACAAAGGAGACTAAGGCTTTTGAAACTAGAGATGCTCTAGAAAATGGAGCAGATGAAATTGATATGGTTATAAATCAAGGTTGGGTTAAAGATAAAGAATTTAAATTAGTTGAAGATGAAATAAGAACTTTAAAAGAAATATGTGGAACTAAAGTTCTTAAAGTAATAGTAGAAACTTGTAACCTTACTGAAGAAGAAAAAATAAAAATGTGTGAAGTTGTGACTAATTCAGGAGCAGATTTTATAAAAACTTCAACTGGCTTTGGAACGGGTGGAGCTACTAAAGAAGATTTAGAGCTTTTTGCTAAGTATGTTGGTGAAGATGTTAAAATAAAGGCAGCAGGAGGAGTTAAAGACTTAGAAACTGCTGAAGAATTTATAAATATTGGTGCTGAAAGACTTGGAACTAGCAGAATTATTAAAATATTTAATAATGAAGAAGCTAAGGGATACTAATATTAATTTAGAATTTAGAATTTAGGTAGCTCTTTTAAGAATTAAAAAAGCAAAAAAGATGTAATCTGAATTATTCAAAGATAATTCAGATTACATCTTTTATTTTTAACTTATTAGCAAGTTAATATTTCAGCACCATCTTCAGTAACAAGAACAGTGTATTCCCATTGAGCTGAAGGCATACCATCTTCAGTTAATGCAGTCCAATCATTTTCTTCATCAATGAATAAATCAGGTTTACCCATATTAACCATTGGTTCAATTGTGAAAACCATACCTGGTACTAGTAACATATCAGTACCTGCTTTACCTATGTGAGGAACGAAAGGTTCTTCGTGGAATTCAAGTCCAACACCATGTCCTCCAAATTCACGTACTATAGAGTAACCATTTTCTTCAGCAACTTTTTGACATGCTTCACTTACATCACCTAAGAAGCCCCATGGTTTAACAGCTTTAAAGCCTGCATCTAAAGATTCTTTAGCTACCTTAACTAGTTTTTCCATTTTAGGATGAACATCACCTATCATAAACATTCTTGATGCATCTGAATAATATCCATTTAATATTGTAGAAACATCTACATTTATGATATCTCCTTCTTTAAGAACCACATCTTCGCTAGGAATACCATGACATATTTCATCATTTATTGATGTACAACAGCTTTTTGGGAATCCTTCAAAGCCAAGTGGAGCAGGAACAGCACCATGTTCAACTGTAAAGTCATGAACTAATTTATCTATATCAGCAGTAGTCATACCAGCTTTAATATTTTTAGCAACTAAATCTAAAGCTCCTGTGTTTATTTTTGCACTTGCTATAATTCCTTCGATTTGTTCTTTATTCTTTATTAAGTCTCTAGAAGGAACTATACACCCTTTTAATCTGAAAGCTTCAAGTTTTTCGTCAAAGTCGTAGTGGCACTTTTTGTACTTCTTTCCACTACCACACCAACAAGGGTCATTTCTACCAAGATCCATTTATATATCTCTCCTTTTTTTATAAAAATCTATATACTATTATATAACTTTTTCGCCAGAATAGGAATGAAATTAAGGGGAATAATGTAACATTTTATAATATAAAAAAATACTTTAGTATAAGGAAGTAATTTCTAAAAGGAGTACTTAATGAATAAGGAAAAGATGGACTGTATTGATTGTGGTACAGAGTACTGTCCTTGTAAGCTTGCAGAATCAGGAAAATGTATAATATGTTCACAGCTTCATGGAAATACTTTTTGTGATTGTGTCAATTGGAAGGGTGTCTGTGTCTATCAAGAATTAAAAAATAATGGTTTAAAAGCAAAGGAAGGCAGAAAATCTATAGCATGTAAAGTTATTGATACAAAAAAATTTGGCAGAGATCTTCTTATGATTAAATTTGAAGTTCCACATAAAATGGCAATAGATTTAGTTAAACCAGGAAGTTTTATTTTCATAAGAACAGATGTTAATTGTTTTTATGATGTGCCCATATCTATAATGAATTCTGATATAGAAAATAATATTGTTACAGTAGCTATTGAAATTAGAGGAATAAAAACTAAAAAAATTGAAGACATAAATAAGGGAGAAGATATAGTAATTAGGGGACCATATTGGAATGGAGTATTTGGTCTTGAAAATATATCAAAAACTAAGGAAGAAAATTGTCTTGTACTTGCAAGAGGAATAGGACTAGCTCCTATGCTTCCTGTTATTAGAAAGCTTGTAAGTAATAAATGTGAAGTAGATGTATATGTGGACTTAAGTCCCTTTAATGATAATTTTGCTCTTGAGTATTTAAGCGACTTTGATGTAGATATTAAAGAAACTAATTTATTAAATAAAGGCAGATTATCAGAAGAAGGAGAATTTATTATAAGTAATTCAATTAGAGATAAGGATATAAAATTTATTCATTTAGCAGGGGCAGATATTTTAACCTATAGTGTTATTGAATATCTTCATAAGCTTGGACGAGATGATATTAAACTTTCCTGCTGTAATAATTTTAAGATGTGCTGTGGTGAAGGGATATGTGGAGCATGTACAGCTAGGTATTCAGGCCACAGAGTAAAGAGATTCTGTAAACTGCAGTGTGATCCACGAAGTATTTTTGAGGGGAGAAGATTTATATGAAAATAGTTATTATAGGTGGAGGATGGGCTGGATGTGCAGCAGCAGTCAGCGCCAAAAAAGCAGGAGCAGATGTTTCAATATATGAAAAAACTGATCTGCTCCTAGGTCTTGGTAATGTAGGCGGAATCATGAGAAACAACGGAAGATATACTGCTTCAGAAGAACTTATAGCCCTTGGTGGAGGAGATTTAATTAAAATTACTGATAAAATATCAAAGCATCAAGACGTTGATTTTCCAGGGCATAAACATGCAACCCTTATCGTATTGAAATCTTTTCCTAAGTAGGGAAGGGTCATCATTGGTTATTTTTTTTTGCCCCATACGTCAATTACGACATCATGGGTTACTCCATCATATGTTATTTTAGAAACAAGTCTATCAATCAAGTTCCTCAAAGCAATTTGAACATCATCATCAATAGAGCTTAAGTCTTTAATAGATTCACATAGGGTACTAAATTTATCAAAACTTTCAATAACAATATTTAAGTTATCAATATCATTTTGAGCATTTTTCTTTAGAGCAGTAGAATCATTAACACTATTCTTTAGTTCATCCAGTTTTGTAGAAAGCTCCTCAGCTTTCTTAAGTAAAAATTCCTGAGTGGTTTTATTTTTAGTCTTACTTAATTGATCCATTAAAGTACTTATTTCATCTTCCAGAGAATTTATCTCTAAGTTCATATTATATGATTTATCATTGGAGTTAACCTTTTTTTCGTTTTGTAATAAGGTATTAAGTTTTTCTTTTAATACAGTCTTATCATAATTTATAAGAGTATTAATTACCTGCTTTTCTAAAATAGGCCCAGAGGCATTTGGATTATCACATCTAGTTTTGCCACTATGACATTTCATAGTACAGGTATAATAATAATTTTTTGTACTATCTTTTCTTAATCTGCCATAAGTAACTCGCATTGGAGCACCACATTTTGCACATTTCAGTACACCAGTTAAAAGAGCTTTTTTAGATGTACCAAGTCTTATATTAGTAGCAGTACGTTTTTCAGAGGCAATGTCCATGCTTTTTTGAACCATAAGCCAATCATTAGACTCGATTATCCCTTCATGCTTTGCAACAGCTGCAATCCATTTATCCATTGAATTATATTTTTTGCCACCAATTTTTTTATTATAAAGCATAATTCCACAGCCATTAGGAGTACCACAGAATTGAATTCCTTTTGATTCTAAGTACATTTTAACGCTATCATCTGACTTAACATAAACAGGATTTCTTAAAATATCTGATATAGACAAAGTGTGGAATTCACCACCATTTTTACCTTTTTGATTACTTGATAAAAGCTCTTTTAATACATAGTGTATAGAACCAGCAACCATGTATCTGTTGAAAATCTGCTTCACAAGATTCATTTCTTCTTCTATTGGTTTTAGCTTATACATAGAACGTTCTTTCATTTCAGCATCAAGATATATAATCTTTTCACTTTCAAAGCCAAGGGGAGTCTGTCCTCCAAGCCATCTTCCTGTTTTAGAAAGCTGTAGCATATTATCCTTAATTCTTTCAGCAATAGTATCTCTTTCAAGTTGAGCAAATACAGAAGCTATATATACCATAGCCTTACCAATAGGGGTAGAGGTATCGAATTGCTCCTTAATTGAAATGAATGCTACATTATGAGCTTGTAGTAATTCTAATATTGCAGAAAAATCAGCAACATTTCTAGAAATTCTATCAAGTCGGTAGCATATAAGAGCTTTAAATTTATTCTGATTAATTTCTGATAGTAATTTTTGAAACTGAGGTCTCTTAGTATTTGCACCTGAAAAACCTTCATCTTCATAAATTTCAAATTCACAAGAATTATCGGGATAGTTTCTTAAGTAATGATCTTTACACATTTGGATTTGATTTTCTATACTTTCGCCTTTACCAGTAAACACAGATTTTCTACTGTAAATAGCAACTTTCATTTAATCACCTCATAATGAAAAATTTATCAGTATTAGTATGCGCAAATAAATATTCCTTAAACTTCTTAGGGAGAAGCTAAGGAATATAACCTGGGGTAGTGAGCTTAAGAAGAGGGAGTAGTTTTAAGCTCTAAGTATGGACCTGTTGAATTTATTTTTATATATTATTTAGAAGCTATTTCTATGAATTCTAAAGCAAAATCCTCTGCTTCTTTTTGTTCTATTGTTGAAAAGTCTTTATACCTTTTATGTAAAACTATATGCCCCAGCATTATGGTACATAAAAATATCTGTTCGTTAATTGAAAGACTGCTATTTATAAATAAGACATGCCTCTTCTTTTTGTATATATAATGAGATTTTATCTTTCCTAAAGGAAGGATATAAATCCATAATCCCAAAGATTTGTAGATTGTAAATACATCTGATGTACCATAAGATTTAATTATTTTTTTTATTTCTGATTTGACCATAAGCACCCCCATTAAGTTATGGCCCATATTTAATACCCTTTATTTTTTGTATTTCTTTGGAGTGTATTTCTGCTTGTTGTAAACTCTAACATCCATTAAGAATTTTTGATAGGCAGCTTTAAGATATTCTTTATCTTCATCATCTGCAATTGTCCCGCAGAATTCTAAATTCTCTAAAGAATCTATTTTAGAGATCATCGTTTCAGCCTCTTTTTCAATATCTATAATTTCTTTATTGTTTAAGCTATTATAGTCATCGATAGATATTTCATTATCCAAAAGATAATCAGCTGTAACGTTAAGAGCTTTAGCAAGTTTAGGAACTATTTCACCCCTGGGTTGTCTTTTGTCGTTCTCATATCTAGAAAGGGTAGCTTCTGTAATTCCAACTAAATCTGCTAGTTCTTTTTGTTTCATGTTTAAGTTTTCTCGTAATGCTAAAATTTTTTCACCTATAGTTTTCATCTTATCCCTCCTTGATACTTACCATAATTATAAATGTTTAAACAAAAAATACATAAAATATTACCAAAATTATAAGGAAATTATCGACACTTACCAAATGGTAAGTTAAACTATAGTTGCCGTTTGGTAAGTCTGGTAAAGGAAGTGGTAAGTTTTGAATAAGAAACTACTTAAAAGTAAAAGAATTTTAAAGTATAAAACTCAGGAGGAATTTGCTAAAGCACTTTCAATAAGTCACAAAAGCTACAATCAAAAGGCATTAGGTAAGATGCCTTTTAAGAGTGATGAAATATTAAAGATAGCTAAGTTATTAGACCTAACTAAGGAAGATATTAATAAAATCTTCTTTGATGGTAAGTTACAAGACTAAATTTAAGTTGTACAAAGGGTAAGTTTTTAGGGATAACATCATATAATGTGTTATTAAGGGTTTGGGGGAGTAATCAGTGCCTAGAAAAGAACCTACATACAATGTGACTATAAAAGAAATGACTGAGGAGCAGCAGCAGGAATTTGATGAAAAGGTAGTTACAGAAGTAGCTAAATTTTTAATGCAAGTACTTCCAGTTGAGATAATAGAAAAACTTGTAGAAGACCAGCTAATAATAGTCAAGTAAATTTTAAAAAATAATATTTTTTAAAAAAGGGTGTAGCAAACAAACCATTTGTAAAACACGAATGGTTACAAAAAATGTAAATCAATTAAGCGGCACTATTTTGAGAAGTATTTTCTAAAAACATTTGTTTATGTATTTTAGGATTTCGTAACTCAAATGGAGTTTGGTTTCGAAGTACTGCAAAGATATAATTTATTAATTTGTGCATTATAGCAACTAAAGCAACTTTAG
>NZ_FPBY01000076.1 GCF_900116755.1 Clostridium sp. DSM 8431 | reverse complement strand
ATTCTTTCCAACACCTAAAACTTCTCCTGTAGATTTCATTTCAGGTCCTAAAGATACTTCAACGTTTGGTAACTTTTGAGTTGAGAATACTGGAACCTTAACAGCTACATATTCTGGTTCTTTATATATATCTGTTCCATATCCTAAGTCTTTAAGTTTTGCACCAAGCATTATCTTAGTTGCTAAGTCTACTATTGGAACTTTACTTACCTTACTGATGTATGGAACTGTTCTAGAAGCTCTTGGATTAACTTCTATTACATATAATTGTCCTTCAAATTCGATGAACTGAATGTTTATCATTCCCTTAATTCCTATAGCTAAAGCTAATTTCTTAGTATAGTCTAAGATTTTTGCCTTTATATCATCTGATACATTTTGAGTTGGATACATAGTAACACTATCACCTGAGTGAACCCCAGCTCTTTCTAAGTGTTCCATGATTCCTGGAATTAAGATGTTTTCACCATCTGAGATAGCATCTACTTCTATTTCTCTACCCATTAAGTACTTATCTATAAGTATTGGATTTTTCTTATCCTTAGCGAAAGCATTTTCTAAGTAGTAAACTAATTCTTCTTCATCATGAGTGATCTCCATACCTTGACCACCAATTACATATGAAGGTCTAACTAGTACTGGGAATCTTAATCTTCTTGCTTCTTCAAGTCCTTCTTCAACTGACCATACACCTTTTCCCTTTGGTCTTGAAATTCCCAAAGTTTCTAGTAATTCATCAAATTTTTCTCTATCTTCAGCCATATCTATTTGATCTGCTGTAGTTCCTAGAGTTGGTATGTTCTTTTCTTTTAAGAAGTTTGCAAGTTTAATTGCTGTTTGACCACCAAATTGAAGGATAACTCCATCTGGATTTTCTTTTTCTACTATATTTAATACATCTTCTTCAGTTAATGGTTCAAAGTATAGCTTATCTGATATATTAAAGTCTGTACTTACTGTTTCAGGGTTGTTATTAACTATTATAGTTTCAATTCCTAATTTCTTTAAAGCTAATACACAGTGTACTGAAGCATAGTCGAATTCGATACCTTGACCTATTCTAATTGGACCTGATCCTATAACTATAACTTTCTTCTTATCTGAAACTTCTACTTCATCATATTCTTCGTAAGTTGAGTAGTAGTATGGTGATAATGCTTCGAATTTACCTGCACATGTATCAACCATCTTATACGAAGGTTTTATGTTCCAGATATCTCTTAATCTATAAACATCATCTGGACTTACTCTTAACATATCAGCTATAGCTTTATCAGAGAATCCCTTCTTCTTTAATTCTAATAACCACTCTTTATCAAGGTCTTCTATTTTGCTAAGTTTTAATCTTTGTTCTTCATCAACTATCCATTTGAATTTTTCTATGAAGAATGTATCTATTCCTGTAATCTTAGCTATCTTATCTATTCTATATTCTCTTCTAAGCATTTCAGCTAAAGCAAAGATCCTTTCATCATCAGGAGAAACAACTCTTTCCTTTAATTCTGCCATGCTTAATTCTCTAAACTTTTTATGTTCTAATGAATATTTTCCTATTTCAAGACTTCTGATACCTTTTAATAATGCTTGTTCAAGGTTTGCACCTATAGCCATTACTTCTCCAGTTGCCATCATCTTTGTTCCTAGTTCTCTATCTGCACCAAAGAACTTATCAAATGGCCATTTTGGTATCTTACATACTACGTAGTCTAGTGCTGGTTCGAAGCATGCATAAGTCTTTTGAGTAACTGCATTCTTAATTTCATCTAATCTGTATCCTAAAGCTATCTTAGCTGCAAGCTTAGCTATTGGATATCCTGTTGCCTTAGATGCTAGAGCTGAACTTCTTGAAACTCTAGGGTTAATTTCAATTACTGCATATTCAAATGAGTTTGGATTTAAAGCAAATTGTACGTTACATCCACCTTCGATTCCTACTGCATTGATTATATTAATTGATGCTGTTCTAAGCATTTGATATTCTTTATCCGATAATGTTTGAGATGGAGCAACAACTATACTATCTCCTGTATGAATACCAACTGGGTCTATGTTTTCCATGTTACATACTGTTATACAGTTACCAGCTGAATCTCTCATTACTTCGTATTCTACTTCTTTCCATCCCTTAACTGATTTTTCTAGAAGTACTTGGCCTATTGAGCTTAATTGTAATCCTGATTCAAGTATTACTGCTAATTCTTCTCTTGTTTCAGCAATACCACCACCAGTTCCTCCAAGAGTGTAAGCTGGTCTTACTATAACTGGATATCCGATTTGTTCTGCAACTTTAAATCCAGTTTCCATATCTGTTACTATTTCTGATTTTATAACAGGTTCATTGATTCTATTCATCATATCTCTGAATAATTCTCTATCTTCACCTTCTTTGATAGATGCAATAGATGTACCAATTACTTTTACATTATATTTATCTAAAATTCCACTATCATATAATTCAACTGCTAAGTTAAGTCCTGTTTGACCACCCATTCCTGCAAGTAAGCTGTCTGGTCTTTCTTTTGCTATAACTTTTTCTACAAATTCTAGAGTTAAAGGTTCTAAGTATACCTTATCTGCAACTTCCTTATCAGTCATTATTGTTGCTGGGTTTGAGTTTACTAAAACTACTTCTCTACCTTCTTCTTTAAGCGCTTCACACGCTTGAGTTCCTGAATAATCAAACTCTGCAGCTTGACCTATTACTATTGGTCCTGATCCTATAACTAAAACTTTTTTAATATCTTTATTTAATGGCATATCCCTAAACCTCCTATAATGCGTACTCTAAAAATTTATCGAAAATATAGTTACTGTCTTGTGGTCCAGCTGATGCTTCTGGATGGAATTGAACTGAGAATATTGGTAATGTCTTATGTTTCATTCCTTCTACTGTTCCATCATTTATATTAACGTGAGTTTCTATAACATCTTCTGGAAGTTCTTCTACCACGTATCCATGGTTTTGAGAAGTAATTGTTACCTTTCCTGTTTCTAAATCTTTAACAGGATGGTTGCTTCCTCTGTGACCAAACTTAAGCTTTCCAGTCTTTCCTCCAAGTGCAAGACATAGAAGCTGATGTCCTAAACAGATACCTACTATTGGCTTCTTGCCAACTAAATTTTTAATACATTCTATAGCATGTGGTACATCTTCTGGATCCCCAGGGCCATTTGATAAGAATACTAAGTCTGGATTTACTGCTAATACTTCTTCTGCTGTTACATCAGCACCAAATACAGTTAACTTACAACCTCTCTTTTGGAAGTTTCTAAGTATGTTAGTTTTTATACCAAAATCAAGAACTGCAACGTGCTTTCCTTCACCTTCAATTGTGTATGTACTTTCTGTAGTTACATTCTTTACTGCATCAACATTTGTATATTCAGCAATTCTCTTTTGAACTTCATCTTCATCAGCATCATCAACAACGATTATTCCCTTCATTGTTCCCTTATTTCTAAGAACCTTTGTTAATGCTCTTGTATCTATTCCTTCAAGACCTACTATCTTATTTTGTTCTAAGAAATCATCTAATTCTAATTCACATCTAAAGTTATTTGGTAGGCTACATTTTTCTCTTACTATAAAACCTTTTACCTTAGGACCTTTTGATTCCATATCTTCAAGGTTTATTCCGTAGTTTCCGATTAGCGGATATGTCATTGTTACTATTTGTCCATAGTATGATGGATCTGTTAAAACTTCTTGATATCCTGTCATGCTAGTTGTAAATACAACCTCCCCAACGCTATCTTTAAGATATCCAAAAGCTTTTCCGTTAAAAGTCATTCCATTTTCTAAAATTAGCTTTGCTCTCATGCTTAGCCCTCCTTAAATTTTTATATTTAAGCAAAATACACTTTAAAAGACACTTTATATTTGATTAAAAAGAAAAGGACAGTAAAGGGACTACTAAAACACTACTCCCTTTGCTATCCTGCTATTATTTTCTGATTTATTTTTAAATGTCTTTAAAGACAAAGCTATGAAATTCTTGTTTAATTTATCCATAGTTACAGACTCCTTTCTGGCCTCACAGGACCAAGTTAAAGTGTATGTTTACCTTACTTTTAATTTTATTAACTATAATTGTAGTTTATTACAATTATATTGTCAATAGTAGCCAAGTACATAAATCATTATTTTTATACAAAAAAGCTGTTCCATAATAGAACAGCAATTTACATAATTATTTATAACAAATACTCGTATCTTCTGAGTTATATTGAAGAATTATCTCTGCATTTTCTAAATTAACATTTTTCCACTCTATCGTTTCTCCATTTGAGCTTATAGCTTTTATATCCCATCTGTCATATTTCTCTGGAACCTTAAAATCTACATCTAAAGAATACCCAGACTTAAAAAGTTTTGTTGAAGTAATATCATTTCCCCAATCCTCTTCTCCTGCAGACGATATCCTTAAATCAACTATATCTGATCCTGCATTGTTTCTAAGTTTAAACTCTTGAGAGTATAAAGAATACCCTTCCATTGCACCATTATTTGATACCTTTTCTGATCCACATCCCACAAACAATCCAGCACATAGAATACTTACTGATGCAATGATTATTTTCTTTACATTTTTCATTTAAAATACTCCCATTAAATATTTGATACCTAAACTTATGATTTTCTATCATAAATTATTACAAATAAAATATCATCTTACTTTTAAAGTTTCCATTTAAGGTATCTTTGATTATTTTTTTACATTATCTTATACTTAATCTAATACATAAGATAATTTAAGGAGGAAATTATGAAATACTTATCAGACTTACATACCCACAGTATTGTTAGTGGTCATGCGTATAATACTTTATTTGAAAATATAGATTACTGCGCTAAAAATGGAATAAAAATTCTTGGAACATCTGAACATGCTCCTGCAATGCCTGGTGCTGCTCACCCATGGTACTTTGGAAATCTAAAAGTTTTACCAAGAGTAATAAATGGCGTAGTACTTTTAAAGGGCTGTGAAGCTAATATAATGGATGTTGAAGGAAATATAGATTTAGTGGATTATGAATCAAAGGCTTTAGACTATATGATTGTATCTCTTCACGAACCTGTTTTTCAACCAAAATCCAAAGAAGAAAATACTAAGGCTATTCTTAATACTATAGACAAAAATCCTTTAATAGCCATACTTGGTCATCTTGGAAACCCTGCTTATGCTTTAGACTACGAAGCTATCGTTAAAAAGGCTAAAGAAAAAGATATAATGATTGAAATAAATAATTCATCTATTGCAGGTTCTTCAAGAGTTGGAAGTAAGGATAACTGTAGAAAAATAGCTGAACTTTGTAAAGAATATGGAGTTAAAATAATTTTATCTTCTGATGCTCATGTATGTTTTAGTATATGTGACTTTAAAGGTTCATTAGAAGTTGTAAATTCTGTTGACTTCCCAGAAGAACTTATTATGAATGATCATGAAAAATTAATTGCTCACTTTAAAGGTAAGGGAAGACTTCAAGATTTATAAAAAATATGGTAGATAGAAAGTTTCTATGCTTTTTATCTACCACAATTAAAATTCCAAATTACTTCTTATAAAAATTATTAAATGCTATTTCTCCGAAATCAATAAATATGTAAACAAATAATATCATTGAAACATATCCAAAGATTCCTTCAGCCATTAAATAAACTTTACTAACTGCAGGCTGAAGAGCAAATAGTGTGAATGCTGCAAGTGCTATCCATGCTAAAGAAAACCTTAAACATATAATCCCTTGAAAATTGTATTTTATATCTTTATAATCCCAATAAGATTTTCCAAAATACTTTTCTAACATATATCCACTTATATACTCAACCAATGTTGGAACAATAAAAGAATCAATTATCATGAAGCCCTTTGAAAACTCTAGAAATTCATACATGTAAACTAATATACTTATAGCAATCCCATACATAGGTTTAAACGGAACTTTTAAAAATCCATCCTTTTTAAAGTACCCCAGTACAAAATAGCTAAAAACTTCTTCAAGACACCATCCCCAAAAAGAATACATAGTAAAAATAAATATAAAATAAAAAAGCCAGGATATTAACTAATACTTCCTTTCATAAACTTATCAAAATTAGTATTAGCTAAATCTGACTTTTTAGTCTGTTTTATTTTATTCTATCTTCAAGCCAATTTATTATATAAGCTATTGCATTTTCATCATTAGATGGTGCTATATAATCAGCCTTTTCCTTTACAAAATCTAATCCATTTTTAACACAAAAGCCAAAGCCTGCATTCTCTATCATTTCAATATCATTCATATTGTCTCCAACAGCAACAACCTTTGCTGGATCAATATCTAATGCTGATGATAATTCATTTAATGCTCTTCCCTTTGAAACTCCATTAGCAACTATATCTAAGTAGTTTGTCCCGCTTCTAAAAGAATTATTTCCATTATCATAGTTTTCTCTAAAGTCCTTTTCTGCCTTATCTAGCTCATCCTTCTCTCCTATTAAAAGAACTTTAACCCACTTTTCATCCCAAATTTCATCTGGAAGTTCATAAATAACTTTATAATCCTTATGTCTATCATATCTCTGAGTAAACTTGCATTTTCTATAAACATAAGCTATTTCATTAGCAAAGATTTCAATACCTATATGAGGATTGTTTTCGTAAAATCTTTTTATAGCTTCCTTTCTTTCTTCTTCAATGAAATGCTCCTTAATAACCTGTCCATCTCTAAAATCATAAATCTTAGCACCATTATGAAGCATTACAGGACATTTAATACTTAAATCATCAACAAAACCTCTTACTGCCTGCACCATTCTTCCTGTAGCTAAAGTAAAAAGACCTCCATTATCAACAAAATGCTTTATAGCTTTTCTATTTTCTTCTGAAACTTCCTTCTTGCTATTAATAAGTGTTCCATCCATATCAGATGCTAATATGTATCCTTTAAAAATTTTATCCAATTGTATCTCCCCCATTTATTTATTTGCAGATAAAACTATCTTTCTTGCCAAGCTTCTTGGTATAAACTTATTAGCTAAAACCAATAACTTATTTTTTGTTCCTGGTATTATTATAACATTTCCTTTTTTATAACCCTCATATGCACATCTTGCTACTTCCTTTGGATTCATAAGAAGATATGCTGCCTTCTCATTTTTAACTATTTCAGCTTTTTTCTGAAAGCTTGTTTTTACAGCCCCCGGGCATAAACAGCTTACTTTAATTTTGCTACCTTTAACCTCTTCATGTATAGCTTCAGTAAGGGACAATACAAAAGCTTTTGATGCATAATAAGTACTCATCTTTGGTCCTGAAGAAAAGGCTGCAGTAGAAGCAACATTCAAGATTCCACCTTCATTTACTTCTATCATTTTTCCTAGGAAATAGTGAGTTAAATTAGTTAAAGCTAAGACATTAACTTTAATTAAAGTATCTTGCTTATTAATATCTAAATCTTTAAAATATCCAAAACATCCAAGGCCAGCATTATTTATTAAATTATCTACAAAGTAATTATTCTTTTCTACAAAATCATATATTTTTTCGTAGCTCTCTTCTATTGAAAGATCTAGAGATATAATTTCTACTTTAACTTTATAATCTCTTTCTATTTCTTTTTGAACACGTTCAAGCCTTTCTTCATTTCGTGCTACAATAATTAAATTATGTTTATCTTTTGCAAAAAGTTTAGCAAGTTCTAGTCCTATCCCTTCAGTTCCACCTGTAATTAAGGTATATTTGTTTAAAATATTCATGAATCTATCCTCTTACATCTTTTTTCTAAATTATATCATTAATAACTTCTTAATACATAAAGCAGAATGAAAGTCCTAAATAGAAACAATTCATTCTGCTTTTATCTAAACAACTAATCGCCATATTTGAGCTATTATAAAGCATACAATTATCCCAGTTATGGTTGGTATTAAAAATGCTAATACTGTCCATTTTAAGCTGTTAGTTTCTTTTTTAATCGTTAAAAGGGTTGTTGCACATGGATAGTGCAAAAGACATAATATCATTGTATTTATAGCAGTTAATGTAGTCCATCCATTAGCTACTAATAAGGTTTTAAGTTCCATAATATTATTCATTTCAACCATAGTTGAAGTCTTTAAATAGCTCATTATAATAATTGGAATTACTATTTCATTAGCTGGAATACCTAAAATAAAAGCCATTAATATATATCCATCTAATCCTATAGCACTTGCAAATGGATTTAAAAAATCTGCACATACACTAAGTAGTGTTCCATTTCCTATTGATATATTAGCAAAAATCCATATAATAGCACCTGCTGGAAGTGCAACTACAACAGCTCTTCCAAGTACATATAAAGTTCTATCGCAGATAGACCTTACTATTACCTTTAAAAATTGAGGTCTTCTATAAGGTGGAAGCTCTAATACAAAGCTTGATGGCACACCTTTCAAAATAGTTTTTGATAATATCCTTGATATAATTAATGTAATCAATACTCCCAATATTATTACTAGTGTTACTGCTAAAGCTGAAAATAAATTTCCACTATTTACTCCTAATATACCTCCACCAATAAAAATTGAAGAAATAGTTATTAAGGTTGGAAATCTTCCGTTACATGGCATAAAATTATTAGTTAATATAGCTATAAGTCTTTCCCTAGGTGAATTTATTATTCTACATCCAACTACACCTGCAGCATTGCATCCAAGCCCCATACACATTGTAAGTGCCTGTTTTCCACAAGAACAACATCTCTTAAAGCCTTTATCAAGATTAAATGCAATTCTAGGTAAATACCCAGAATCCTCAAGAAGAGTGAAAAGCGGAAAAAATATAGCCATAGGTGGAAGCATAACAGCAACAATCCAGGTTACCGTTGTATATACTCCATCTATTAAAATTCCAGAAATAAATGATGGAACTAATAAACTTTCAAATAGTTTTCTTATCCATACCTCAATCCATGCAAATAAAGTTGAAAGAGCCTGTGATGGATAATTAGCTAAAGTTATAGTAATCCATAATATAGTTAGCAGCATTAATATCATTATAGGAATCCCTGTTACCTTTGATACAAGTATCTTATCAAGTTTCCTATTAAATTTATCATACCCTTTTGTATATTCAACACTTTCTGAGGCTATTTTCTCTGCTTTATTAACTAATGATTTTATTATCCGATCATCAATATCTTTAACCTTTCCTATTTCATGAACTTTATTAACAATATTCTTATCTATCTCATAATAATCTATTATACTTTTTTCAATGCCTTCATTTCTCTCTAACATTCTTAATGAAATCCATCTAAGCCTTTTATCATCAACAATAATTTCATCTCTTAATATATCCTCAGCAGCTTCTATATCAATTTCAATATCTTTACTATACTTAACAGTACTTTTATTCAGTTCCTTTTTACTTCTTATGCCCAAATCAATTATTTGCTTTAATTCCTCTATTCCTCTATTTTCTCTTGCTGCTGCAAAAACAATATAATCTCCTATCTTATTTTTTAGAACTTTTTCATCTATAGTTATTCCCTTTTTTTTCTGCCTCATCCATTAAGTTTACACATAAGATAACCTTTTCTGTAATCTCAGAAATCTGATAAAACAAATTTAAATTTCTTTCTAAAGATGTTGCATCAGCTACAACTACAATTAAATCTGGCTCCTCAAAACAAATATAATTTCTTGCAATTTCTTCTTCTTCTGAGTTTGATAATAATGAATATGTTCCTGGTAAATCTACAACCTTTATGGTTTTTCCCTCATACTCATAATACCCTTCAGCATTAGAAACTGTTTTCCCTGGCCAATTACCAGTATGCTGATTCATTCCTGTTAACGCATTAAAAACTGTGCTCTTACCTACATTAGGATTTCCTGCAAGTCCAATTTCATAATCAGCGTACTTAGACATCTTCGAATCTTCAGTTGATATAATCTTTAATCCTGTAGAATTCTTAGTTAACCCCATTGCTTTCTCCTAACAATTATTAAAGCTTAAGACACTAATTTTCTCACTATCTTCCTCCCTTATAGCAATAACAGTTCCTCTAATCAAGTATGCTGTTGGATCGCCAAATGGACTTCTATACAAAACCTCTATTTTAGTTCCTTCTATTATTCCTAAATCGAAAAATCTTCTCCTTAGTTCTCCTTCTGCTTCTATATCAATCACCTTCACTAAAGATGATACCTCGGCCTCCTTAAGTTTCATTCATTCTCTTCCCCTCGTTTATCTTTTTCCCTTGACTCAGAACCTTAGTTAATACTATTAATATGAAGAAAAAATCAATATTGTGTACAAAATTCAACATATTTTTCCCCTAACAAAAAAAGAGCCCCACACCTAAGTGTTAAGGCTCTTTTTTAATATATTTTTATCTTATTTGACCTTCTCCATAAATAATATATTTATTAGTAGTAAGTTCATTAAGTCCCATAGGTCCTCTTGCATGAAGCTTTTGTGTGCTTATACCTATTTCTGCACCAAATCCAAATTCTTCTCCATCAGTAAATCTTGTAGATGCATTAACATATACAGCTGCAGCATCAACTCTTTGTAAGAATTTTTGTGAATTTGAATAACTCTTAGTTATTATTGCTTCTGAATGTCCTGTACCATATTTATTTATATGTTCTATAGCTTCATCAATGTTTGAAACTATTTTTACACCTATAATATTATCAAGATATTCTGTTCCCCAGTCTTCATCAGTAGCTTCTTTTAAGTCATTTATAATCTTCATTGACTTTAAATCCCCTCTAATTTCAACATTCTTTTCTCTTAATGCTTTTACTATAATAGGTAAAAATTCTTCTGCAACTTCTTCATTAATGATAAGTTTTTCTTCTGCATTACATACTGATGGTCTGCTAGTCTTAGCATTAATTACAATGTTTTTAGCCATTTCTAAATCAGCTTCACTATCAACATAAACGTGACAGTTTCCTGTTCCTGTTTCAATTACTGGTACTGTTGCATTATTAACTACTGCTTGAATAAGTCCTGCACCACCTCTTGGAATAAGAACATCTATATAATCATTTAATCTCATCATTTCTGATGCTGTTTGTCTACTTGTATCTTCAATAAGTTGAACACATTCTGCTGGAAGTCCAGCTTCTTTTATTCCTTCACTTAAAGCTTTGGTAATAGCTATATTGGAATTAATAGCTTCACTTCCACCTCTTAAAATAGCTACATTTCCTGATTTCAAACAAAGTCCTGCTGCATCTGAAGTTACATTAGGTCTTGCTTCATAAATAATACCTATAACCCCAAGAGGAACTCTTTGTTTACCTATTTGTAATCCATTTGGTCTCTTCCACATAGCTGTAACTTCTCCAATAGGATCTGCTAAAGCTGCTACCTTTCTAAGACCATTTGCCATTCCTTCAATTCTACTTTCATCTAAAGCAAGTCTATCAAGCATTACCTTTGATGTACCTTTTTCAATAGCATTTTCTAAGTCTTTTTTATTTTCTTTAATAATTTCTTCTTTATTAGCTAATAACTTTTCTGCCATAAGCTCTAATGCTTTATTTTTTATTACAGAGCCTGCATTCATTAACTCATAAGAAGCTTCTTTTGCTTTTTGACCTTTTTTAATTAATTCCTTCAAAGTTTTTGCCCCCTTATATTACTTCTTTCCTAAAAATAAAGTTCCTATATTTTCTCCATTTAGTATATCTACTAATATTTCTGGATTTTCTCCATTAGTAAGAACCATATCTATCCCTGCTTCAGCAACATTTTTAGCTGCTTCTAATTTTGTAATCATTCCGCCAGTTCCAAGCTTACTTCCTGCTCCACCAGCACACTCTTCAAGTTCTGCAGTTACTTCTTCAACAACACTTAACATCTTTGCTGATTCATTTGTTCTTGGATCTCCATCATAGAATCCATCTATATCTGATAAGATAATTAATAAATCGGCTCTACATAACTTTGCAACTATTGCTGATAAATTATCATTATCTCCAAACTTAACTATATTCTCAATTTCATCAATAGAAACTGTATCATTTTCATTAACTATAGGTATTATTCCATTTTCCATTAATGTTTCAAATGTATTTATAACATTTTCTCTTATATGGTCATCTTCAACAACATCCCTAGTTAATAGTACTTGACCTACTGTATGGCTGTATTCACCAAAGAACTTACTATATATATGCATAAGTTCACATTGTCCTACTGCTGCAACAGCTTGTTTTTCTCTTATTGTCTTAGGTTTCTCTTTAAGCTTTAGTTTATTAACACCAACACCAATAGCCCCAGAAGAAACTAAAACAACTTGTTTACCTGAGTTTTGTAAATCTGATATTACTCTTGCAAGCTTTTCAATTCTTCCTAAGTTTATATTTCCGTTTTCATATGTTAGAGTTGATGTTCCTACTTTTACTACTATCTTTCTTGTATCTCTTAATTTTTCACGAAAGTCCATTTTCACAACTCCTTAGTTTCTATTATTCATACTTTTAATATTACTATACCACGGAATTTCCTTTTGTTCTATTAGGACTTGTAAGATTAATTTTAAAATTGAATATATAGGTACAATACAAAAAGCCATTAAGGCTCCTCCTATAGATGCTGCTCCAACTACAAGAAAAATATCTGTAATAGGGTGTATTTTCATAGCTCTTCCCATAATAAACGGTACTACTACCCTTCCCTTTAATGTTTGTGCTATAAGTACTAAAATACTTAACCTTAAAATCATTTGAGGTCCAAGAATAATAGCTATCATATAAGGGATTATCATAGATATAAAAAATCCTATAAAAGGTATAAACGCAAGTATGAAAGTTATTGAAGATAGAAGTACTGCACTTGGCATTTTTATAATTTTATATCCTATAAAGACCATAGATGCTAAAGAAAGAGCAACAATAGCCTGACCTATAACATAAGTCGAAAGTACATCATCGCTTTTACTTAAAATTTCACCACTTATTTTTTTATATTTTGAAGGAATGTATTTAAGTATTGTAGGTTTAACTTTTTCACCATCTTTAAGTAGAAAAAATATTATAAGTATTACTAAAAGTAAGTCCGAAAAAATCATCATTCCAGCATCAAATATATCTTTTGAATTAGAAATAATTACTGTTATATAAGAAATCACTTGATCTGATATATTCTGAATTAATCCTTTGAAACTTTCATTCATCATATATCCATCAATAACTCTCATGGTTGATTCATCAGTAAATTTTGTATTTATGAACGCTATTAGCTGAACACCTTGAGTAAATAAATATGTTCCAAAATATCTAAAGATTCCAGCTAAGAGAAAAGCAGCTATTATTAATGTTAATGAAGCAGCACGAGATTTCTTCATACCTTTTCTTAAGAACAAACTATCAAGAGGTCTTAATATATAAAAGAAAAAAACTCCAAATAAAACAGGGGCTATTATTACTACTAATAATACATTTATAAATTCTTTTAATATAGTAATCCTTTTTAATAATAATAAAAGTAGTACTGATAGATTAGCTATAATTAAGTTATAAATTACATTCTTTTTTTTCATAGTATTCCTCCTTTGATTTAGTTTTTACTTACTATGAAAAAAAATTCACTCAAAACTGGTATACAAGAAATAGTTTTTTACGGTTTATTTCCTTATTTTTTTTATATATAAAATTATAAAAAAGCTCATTAAATTCCAATTTATAAAAAATATAATTTATAAATTTTCAAAAAAATTCATTTATTTATTAATAGATAAAAGAAGATTTCAATAATATTTTTTAGACATACTTAATCTCCTAAAATATAATTTATTAATCTTAAAAATATAGTAAAAAAGCCAATTTGGTTAGCATAAAATATTCTTTATAAGTTAGTTTTATTCTAAAGTTTTTAGATATTAAAAATAATAAGCCATTAACTATTTTTTAGTTAATGGCTTATTATTTGTTTTAGGAATTATACTTTTTGTAGTATCTGGGGGGTACTACTTCGGGATCTTAATTCCACGATATTTGTATACATGTTTATTATAATACCTTTTTCTATTTTTTACACTATTTTTTTGAAAATTTATTTTAAAATTTTTCTAATTGCCTTTGCTACTCCATCATTTTCATTTGTATCAGTTATATATTTTGCTATTTTTTTTATTTCAGGTATAGCATTTTCCATAGCTACAGTTTCAGTAAATTCAGTAAACATAGAATAATCATTAAAGCTATCTCCCATTATCATAACTTCATCTTTCTTTATGCCCATCTTTTTCGCTACTTTCGCTAATATTAATCCTTTTTGTGCATTTTCATTAGTAATTTCTATATTGCTTACAAAAGAAGATGATACTGCTAAGCCGCTTATTTTTTGAATTTCAGCTTTAGCTTTGTTAACTAAATCTACATCACTATAAAAAGCAAATATTTTCTTTACTTCAATTGGTCCATTTAAAAATTCATATAAATTTTCAATGTATTTTAACCTTTTAAATTTTTCATCCTTTTTTGCTAATTTTTCAGCTTCTTCAGTACTTATTTTTAAGAAAGTAGAAAGCATATAAATTGTTCCTTTAAGTGCTTCCTCTCGAGAATTAGGTGTGTATATTCCGTCACTTGTAAATAACTCAGCTTTAAGTCCATATTTATCCATTATATTGAATACCTTTTCTACTAGATCCTTATCTATATCTATTGATTCTATTATATTGCCATCCACATCTCTATATTCAGCTCCATTAGAAACTATACTTTCACATTTTAGATTATATTGTTTCAAAAAAGGTTCAACATCTGCATAGTCTCTTCCTGTTGCAATAGCAAAGTCAATTCCTCTTTTTTGAGCTTCTCTAATTGCTTTTATATTTTCTTCTGAAATTACATGATTATTATTTAATAAAGTTCCATCCATATCTGAAGCTATAAGTTTTATCATCTTCATTCCTCCTTCATTTCTTCCTTTGTTTTATGTCTTATATGAATATAATACTTCATTATTTTTCACATTAACACTCATTAATACTTCATTATATTACAATTTTTTTATAATTTGCTCTAAAAAAACACTATCTTTTTTAATTTTTATATATTAAAATATTAATGCATATTTATAAGTTCGGAGGACTTGTTCATGAATAAAAATTCAAGGAAACAATATAATATCTCTTCGATATTAAAATTTATCATTCCTTCTATGATAGGAGTTTTATTATTTATCATTCCAGTAAAAATAGAAGGTAATTTTACGATTCCTATTGCTTTTTTATCAAATTTATTAGTTACAGAATTATCATCAGT
Source organism: Clostridium sp. DSM 8431 (assembly GCF_900116755.1). GTDB lineage: Bacteria > Bacillota > Clostridia > Clostridiales > Clostridiaceae > Clostridium. The sequence goes on along the minus strand of NZ_FPBY01000076.1, from coordinate 1,622 downwards.
ACTTCCATTAATAACAGTTATTTTAATTTCTATTTCTGCTATAGGTAGTATTTTAGTGAAATTTATTAAGCCAAAGAATAAATTTATTAATTCATTGTTTAATGTAACGCCGGTATGGCTTACTGGTAGAATTATAGGTATGATTTTAGTTATTTTAACTTATTTAAAAGTAGGCCCTGAATTTATATGGTCTGATTCTACTGGTGGAACAGTTTTATTTAGTTTATTACCACTGTTAGTTTCTGTTTTCTTATTTGCAGGATTATTTTTACCACTTCTTTTAAACCACGGTTTACTAGAATTTGTTGGTGCTTTACTTACTAAAATAATGAGACCTGTATTTAATTTACCAGGAAGATCATCTATAGACTGTATAACATCTTGGCTTGGTGATGGTACTATAGGAATTTTATTAACTAGTAGACAATACGAAGAAGGTTTTTATACAAAGAAAGAAGCAGCTGTTGTTGGTACTACATTCTCAGCTGTATCTATTACTTTTTGTTTAATGGTTATAAGTCAAGTTGGACTTGCTCACATGTTTGTCCCATTCTATTTAACTGTTACAGCTTCAGGAATTTTGTCTGCAATTATTCTTCCTAGAATATATCCTCTTAGACATAAAGAAGATACATATATTGATGGTACACCTAGAAAAGATGATAGTGATAGTATTCCTGAAGGATACACTACTTTTTCATGGGGATTAGAAAATGCTTTAAAAAGAGCTGATGCAAATTATAGTATTAGTAGAATCTTTACTGAAGGATTTAAAAATGTTATTGATATGTGGATTGGAGTACTTCCAATTGTTATGGCCATGGGTGGAATAGCTCTTATGATTGCTGAATACACAAGTATATTCCAATGGCTTGGAACTCCATTTATACCTCTTTTAAAGTTATTACAAGTACCTGAAGCTGCTAAAGCTTCTCAATCACTTATAGTTGGTTTTGCTGATATGTTTATTCCTTCAGTTTTAGCAACTAATATTCAAAGTGAAATGACTAGATTTATAATTGCTTGTTTATCAGTAACTCAATTAATCTATATGTCTGAAGTTGGTGGATTACTTTTAGGATCTAAGATTCCTGTTGACTTAAAAGATTTAATCATATTATTTATAGAAAGAACTTTAATAACTTTACCATTTATAGTTCTTGTAGCTAATTTCATATTTTAAGATTAGAAAAGAAATAATTTAAAAAATATTACTGGAAGTTTTACTTTCCAGTAATATTTTTTATAGTAATTCCATAAAACTTATACTTACTTCATTAACTCTTATAGCTAAACTTTTAACTTTCTATATCTATTAAAGGCTGCCATAATTTCCTGCTTTCTTGGCATAGCTAAATTTCCGCTATTACCCACTGAAATTAATCCATTCTTATTCATATATTCAATAACCTTGTCAGTCACTTCTTCTAAAGTCATAGAATTATTTACTATCCTTTCTTCAGCAAACTTCATTATATGACCTATTGCAGTTACTTGTTCACTATCAACAATCTGTTCAACAGCTCTTAACTGAACCTCCCACGACTGAAGTCGCAGGGTTCTTGGTCGATAGCACTAATGTGCTAAGCAAACCCAAGCTATCCCCGTAGTTCCTACGGTTC
>NZ_FPBY01000085.1 GCF_900116755.1 Clostridium sp. DSM 8431 | reverse complement strand
GTTATTTATAATAATTTTAACTTTTAAGCCTTGAATAGGTAAATCTTGAAATGTTCTTTTATACCTTGAATGAACTTTCTTTGAAGTTGTACCACAATAAGGACAGCAAGGATACTCCTTAATAGATTTTACATAAATATAAATAGTATCTTCTATAATTTGATGTTGTATATATTCTAAATTCTTATCTAGTAATTTAATTAAATTATTCATCTTTTGTTCTTTCCCCTTGATTTTATTATTCAAATTATATAATAGAATCTAGGCTGTTTCAACTAACATTGGAAAGAACCACTTTTAGTATGTGTTAAACAGTAGATTTATTTCATAGATTTCTTACCAAAATTATAATATTTCTCAAATAAAAAGGGGCTGTAAAAAAAGGTCCTAAAAGTTAAGCAACGATACCAGTTAAAAACTGGCATCGTTGTTTTTTCGTGTATTCTTATTTTTTTACATATATTTCTTAAAAAAGGGTGCACTTAATAAACACATCGTTCTAAGTGCAAAAATTAAAACTTTATTTATGCAACGAGCGTTTTACGATTTAGCTTATTATTGTATTTATAAAGGTTATAACCACAAGAAATCAATGTAAGTTCAAGAATTACATTATCGAGGCCACGTCTAAACAATCTTTTGTAAGACCTATTCCATTTTATTATTCCAAATGTGCCTTCAGATTGTATACTCCTATTCATGCAAAGCAATACTCCATGTATAGATTCTAGATTGTTTATTACTTCCTTATGCATTGAAGTTAATTCTCTGTTTAAACTTACAGTTCTATTTCTAGTAGTTCTCTTACAGCATTCGCTTCGGTGAGGGCATCCCTCACAATCCTCACATTCATAGAATTCTTCAGTTCTGCCATATTTGTTTTTTCTGACTTTCTTCTCATATTTAAATATAAACTTTTTACCATTAGGACAAATAAGATTGCCTTCATCATCTCTTGAAAAATTTATTGCTCTATAAGGATTATCACAATATTTTTTATTTTTAGTTTCCTTTTCAAACATAGTAAATTTCATGAACTTTTCCATAGAATGTTCTTCACAATATATGTAGTTATTATATGAACCGTAACCGGCATCGGCAACTGGATATTTGGGATAATGCCATATGTATCATTGAATTTTTCCATTAGTGGAACAAAACACTCCATATCTGAAGCATATTTCTTAGCATCTATTACTGCTATGTATTCATCGCATATCGCAGCTTGAACATTATAAGCTGGCAAAAGCTAATCATTTCCCATATAATCACGCTTAACTCTCATGAATGCAGCATCATAATCTGTCTTCGAATAACTATTTCTTGAATCGCCACATATTTCTATGTAGTTAGCGCAGCCTTTTAACCGCTCCATATACTCTAGCATTTTTTGATATTGCCTTTGATGAACACTTTTTCTATGTCCCCTGCCGGATACGAAAGTATTTATATCAAGTCCAGTAGCCTTTTTATAATTATCAAGCATATCTTGGATGTAATCTACAGCATATTTATCTCTTTTTTCAAGTTTCACACCTAATAGATTTAGTACCTCAGAATTCATTTCATCTATTAATGTAGAGATTTTGTCAAAAACCTTATCTCTATTTTTGATGCATGAACGCTTCCATACCCAGGTATATCTGTTGGCATTTGCTTCGATTTTTGTCCCATCAATATAAGTATGCTCTAAATCTACATTATCTACTTCAAAAATATAGTTATTTATATCATTAAATATCTGCTCGATGGAACTAGCTAGCTCATTACGAATAAAATTTCCGAAAGTAGCATGAGATGGAGCTTTAATACCATCAAGTAAATACATAAATCTAATATCTGTTTTGCAAAGTCTTTCTAATTCTCTTAGATGAAAGCCCAATAAACATAAAAGGTGAACATCCTTATTTAAGTTCGAACTTTAAAGGACATCCACCTATATTTAAATAGCTAATTTTGTATATCACTTTATTTAAAAATAAAGCCTATAATAGATTCTTTAATCTACTTCTATAATCAGCTCCTGTTTTATATTTATTCCTATTAATTATCATATCTATTCCAATTTGTAAAATTTTTTTTTCAACTTCAGCTCTTAACTTTTCATCCTTAATCTCGGTTATTTCTGGTACTTTTGCGATACCAACAACTCTTCTAATACATTCTGTTCCTGCATATCCTGCAGTATCACTTAAGATATCATTAAAATACTTTTCTTTAAATCCAATATTTTTTGCCATTACATCTGTAACATTTTTTTCATATAAAGAATTAAACTTGTCCATAAAAGAATCAATTATTTCTCCAATTGAATTAAATAACCAAGCATAGAACTTTTCAACAGCCTCTTCTACTTCTTTAACTAAAAAATGTACTCTACACAAATTCATGCATAAATTTGCCACCAAATTTCCTACATCATATCCAATAGGCCCATAAAACACAAATTCTGGATCAAAAACTACTATATCTTTTTTATTAACAAATATAGCTCCGGTATGCAAATCTCCATGAAGTAATGCTTGAGAATTTGTCATAAATTTAAACTTTAATTCAGCTACTTCTGAATGAAGAATATCATTTTTATATATATTCTTTTCAATAAAATCAACATTAGCTTCTGTAACTATATTTTGATTATTAATATTATTATATGGCTCTGTAAAAACTAAATTTTCAGTCAAATCACATAAATCAATATTTATAAACTTTTTTAAATATTTCTTTTTAAGCTTATGATTTAAATAGAGATCTGAAGTAAAAAACAAAGTTCTAGAAAGAAAAGTAGATACAGACTCTACAAAATTAGGATATATATTTAGTTCCATTAACCCCTTTCTTGCAACTAAAACATCTTTTATATCTTCCATAACAATAACACTCATTACTTCATCATATTTATATACTTTAGGTACAAATCCAGGTGCAATTTCATTATAGATTTTTAGTAACTGTGCCTCTCTTTTACCTCTGAAAATATCAAGTTTCATATTTTCAGAAATCCTTGCTTCCTTAGCTGCCTGCTTAACTATAACTGACTTACCGCTTACTATGTCCATAACACGATATACATAATTAATATTTCCATCTCCTATTTCATCTACCTGCAATATTCCATTACTAAAAATATCAATCTTATCTTTTATATACTTTTCAACATCATTACAATTCATTAAATAATATTTACTAAATTTATCACACTTCATAGAACTCTCCCTCACTTTATCTGTCAATGTATCTTAATTATAAAGTGCTTATATTTTTTCCTTCACTAATTGCATCTTCAATTTTTTGCAGATCTGTAAGAGCACTCTCTAAATTTATATAACTTCCTATTAAAACTGTCTGTTCACCATAAGTTGAACAATCAATAACTCCTACTAACGCAATAGTCTTCTTCTTGTCCACTTTATAATTTTCATCTATATATACTCTTATACATTTATTAAGTTCTCTTCCATTCAAAGATTTTATCCACATAAAATATTAGTTCTCCTTTTTAAATATAGCTGAAGCGAAAACCCCTAATGCAATTCCAAAGCACATTCCAATAGCTATTTGGTCAAAAATAAAATACCCTACTAATGCACCTATGCCTACTCCTATACACATAAATATTGGTAATAAATTTGTTCCTTTTTCCTTAGAATTTTTATTCATAATTAATTCCTCCTAATTGTTTTTCATACTCTTCAATAAATCTTTCAATAAACAACTCATTAATTCCTTTATATTCCACTCTAATTTCTATATAATCCTTATAATCATATAATCTAAATACAAAATCTAGGTCAACCCTAGCTAAATCATATGTTTCAACCCTTCTATATATGCTCTCATTCTGTTCATTACTATACATCTTTTGATAATCAAATAATACATTACAAGGTTCCCTCATATTATTTAATACATCATATATTTCCAAAGCACTATCTAGTTTTTGAAGTTCTAACCAATCCTTCTCTATATGTTTAGCAGACTTAATTAAATCATATTCCTTTTCAATATAAGTTACAGGTACATATTTAGAGAAGAAACCTATTGTATTAGCTGGAACAACATTATTTCTTCCATTAACAAAAGATGCTATGGTCATTGTTTCTTGATGTACTACTAAGTTTAAACTTCTAAAGAAAGCAGCTGTATATAATAAAAATTCTGATATAAAATACTTTTTACTTATCTTTCTTATCCTTGAACTTGTATTAGAATTCAACTTTATTATTTTCTTATTTTCTTCATTCTTATAATCTATAAACTCATCACTAAAATTTATTCTTCGTGTTTTAGAGTAAAGTTCAAACAACCTTTCCTTTGATTCATTATAATCTACACTATTTTTATACTTGTTAAACTTCTCCAAATTTTTGAAGAAAGAAGTAAATCGACACTTTTCACCATTATAGTACCCTTCAATAGTCTTCATTAGTGATACTCCTGAAATATAATCAAATATAAGATGATGTACAGCTGTTAATAAATACATTTCATTACCACACTTAATAATTGAAAAATAAGCTAAAGGTGTATTTTTAAAATCCAATTCTGGTATGAGATTAACTATTGTCTCTTTACTAATATTATTTAATTCTTGAAAGTTTACATCTATATTGCTTTTATCAGTATAAAATACCTTACTTCCATTCTCTCCATAATGAAACTTCATAAAGAAAGCATCATTATTTTCAACAGCATTTAAAATAGCTTTCTTTAATCTTTCACAATTTATATCTTTATTTAAGTTCCAAAGATAAATCATAGTATTAATATTTTTACTTTCTCCATATAACATTAGATTTGAATATTCAACATCTATAACATAATTCTGCATAGGAAGACATTTATAAGACTTTTTATATCTTCTAGTTTTTAAATTACCCTTTTCTTCATTAATATTATTCTTTACTAAAGCTATAAGTTCTGATATTTTCATTTGAATTGAAATCATGGATATAGATAGTTCTACATTGAAATTTTCATACAAAAATGTAATCATTGATAATATATTTAAAGAGTCACACCCTATTTCTCCAAGAGAATAATCAAATTGATTATAACTAAATATAGCAAAGTTTTCAGAAATATAATTTATTACTTTTTGAGCAATTTCATCATCCTCTGAATAACTTAATTCTTCTTCATTTCTATCCTTTAAAGCAGTTGATAGCTTAGGAAGCTTTGACTTATCAAGCTTTCCACTAATATTTAACGGAAATGTTTTAACAGGCACAAAGAATGAAGGAATCATATATGCCGGCAGATATTCTTTAATAGAATTAACAATTTCAGATAAAGTTATATCCTGTTTTTTACTAATAAAATAAGATACAATCTTTTCCCCTAGTCCTTCAACATTAACTACAAATACTCTTGTTTCAATAATAGGTGAATAAGTTTCTATAGTGCTTTCAATATCGCCTAAATCAATACGTAATCCTCTTACTTTTACTTGTCTATCTTTTCTTCCTATAAAGCATAGTTCTCCATCTTCATTCCAGAAACCATAATCTCCTGTCTTATACATTTTTGAACTTGATAATATATCATTAATATAATATTTATCACTTAATGACTTAGAATTTATATATCCATGCCCTATACATTCTCCTGCTGCACATATCTCTCCAACAACATTAGGCATAACAAATTTATTATTTTCATCTAATACATATACACGACTATTATATACTGCACTTCCCACAGGAATCTCTTGTAAATCTTCTACTATATCCTTATTTAAATAAAATGTACTAATCTCAACTGTACATTCAGTAGGACCATATATGTTAGTTATTTCACTTTTTTCCTTTATAGCAAAATATCTTTTACATAAATTATGCTGAAGTTTTTCTCCACCAACTACTAGATGTACATCTCTTGAAAACTCATTCTTTCTTATCTCTATATAGTCAGTAATAATCTGCAAAATTATTGGAGTTGCATCAGAAGTATCAACTTTATTTAAAAATTCTATTAAATTCTTTGCAGATTTCCCACAACAGCTTGGAAATATATTTAAATTTCTACCAAATAGAAGTGCTGGATAAATCTGCTGTACAGACATATCAAAAACAAACTCAGCAATAACCCCATAGTTTTTAGGTTTAAAACTCTTATTTTCAAAAACTTTTCTATGTAAAAAGAAAGCATTATTAATTATATTTCTATGACTTATTCTTACTCCTTTAGGATCTCCTGTCGAACCTGAAGTGAACATTATGTATGCCATACTCTTTGATGGTATTTCAACATCATATATCTGTGGATTAATTTCTTCTTTTTCTATTAAACTTTCATATAATATACACTCATTTGGATATTGTTTATAATAGCTTGTCTCTGAACTCGTAATAATACAATTTAAATCAGCAGATTCATAGATCATTTTTAATCTTCCGTCAGGATAAAACTTTGACATAGGAATATAAGTCATACCAGCTTTTAAAATTCCTATCATACATATAATAAATTCAATACTCTTATCCATCAGAATTCCTACATTATTTTTATTAAGTAACTTTTTTCTCTTAATTAACTCTGAAGCTACAAAATCTGTAATACAGTCTAACTCTTCATAAGTAATAGTTTTATCTAAATATGTTACTGCTATCTTATGTGAATATTCTTTTGCTGCTTTTCTAAAAAGTGCAGGTATATTCTCTTCTTTAGGAAACTCTATAGTATTATAGAGCTTCAAAAAATCATTCTTATTTTCTAATTCAATAACAGGATTCTCTAAATAAAACTCATCACACATATCTAGAAACTGATTTTTATCATTATATTCCATAGAACAAAGCTTTTTAAAATCCTCTTCATTTAATTTGGCTACTATATCTGAATTAAACTTAAATATACCTTCTAATCTTTTTTCATTATTATGCTTAATCTTTTTGGCAACCACATTCTTAGCCGGATTTTTTTCTATATAATCAATATATTTTTCTATATCGCTTCTTGCAAAGAACTTATCAGAATGAATAAACATACAACAATCTTTTTTTAATGATTTAAAAACACTATAAGAGTTCTCTTCATAAATTATATTAATCTCTTTATATGGTTCTAATAGCTTGCTTATTGATGAATTCTTTTTAGATAAAAAAAGAAATACATTATCTTTATTTGTTTTTTTTTGTATTAATAATTCTAATAATTCTTTTAAGTATACAGTTCCATTATAAGGAACTAAAGATGGATTTAATCCATCTTTAGTTAAACAATATTTAACATTATCATAAGTACAAACTAATATATTCATTTATAACTCCTCAATTAAACTATTAATCATCCTAATTCATCAATATAATCACATATATCTCCAATTGAATGTTCAATTATCATTTTTGTTTTTAACTTTGCTACATTATTATAGTATTCGTCACAATGTATAATTTTATTTACAGCCTCATTTAATTCCTTTTTATCTAAAGGATATTTCTTTAATAAGATTCCTACATTGTTCTTTTCAATTGCAAGTCCGACCTGATAACAATGAAATGTTGCTGGCACAATAATCATAGGTGTTTCACACATTATAGCTTCTCTAACACCTGTAATACCACCATGTGAAATCATCAATCTGCTCTCACTAAGTTCCTTTATTTGATTAACAGAATCTTTTATAAATATATTTTCATTATTTTCAAAGTTAGATATTTCATCCTTTAAACTTGCTACATTTCCTTTTGTAGCTGTAATCTTAAAATTAGAGCTAACATCTAAATAACTTAGTATTCTCTTTAAAATATCTAAATTATAAAAATCAGTAATGGTCCCTCTAGTAACAAATATTTTATCCTGTTTATCTATTTTTTCTACTGACATATTGAATCCTAAAAAACTAATATCTTCAGTAAACTCTTCACTTCCAACTTGAAAATCTTTTGTCATATACATATAATTTTTCTCTGGTAAATAGTAGTCCTTAAGTCTGCATCCTGAAAACTTTGCATAAAACTTCTTTTGCTTTCGCTCTAACTTATTAAAAACATTAAGAATTTCTAATGAATCCAAGTTACTTCCTACTTCTTTTGAAATCACTCTATCTATATACTCTAAAAAATATTTATCTTGAGATGAATCTGACATATTAGTTGCTGACTCTATACATATATATTTTTTTCTGCACTTAATAGAAAAAACAGGTCCCCAAAAAGCTTGAGAATCACATATAATAATGTCTGGTGAAAATTCTTCTATTTTTTCAATCAAACTGCAGTATACCTCTTCAACAACAGAATTATTTAAACTATTTATTTTAGATAAAACATTATAGTCATATTGACTAGCATAATATTCTTTAACATAATTCTCATTAGAATTTAAAACGCCAGTGCCAAAGAAATCTGAAACCAGTTTAGGATACTCAATCATAGGTATACCTAATTCCTGAAAAACTTTTTCAAATTTTTTTGAAGATGCTGCAAGTATATTATGTTTTGTACGTAAAGTCTTAAGTAATTCAATATTAGGATTTATATGACCCCAAAAAGGCATACTAAAAAATAATATATTACTCAAATGGTATAACCTCTCTTCTTCTTTCATCTACTTCTTCATTAGGGACATAATAGAAAATTTTTTTCTCTTCATTAATACAAATCAATAGTCCTTCAGAAAACTCCTCTTCCAAAATTTCCGATTTACAGACATAACCTGATAATGAAATTCCCTTTTTTATTCGTACAAGCCTTTCCTCATCTGTTATACAAATATCTAAATCTCCTCCATCTAAGTTAAACATTACTTCAGAGCCCGTTATATCATATACACTTTTAATTTCACCTAACTGTATAAAACATATGACATCAGACTTTTCACTAGGCTTTATAAAGCAATAGTTTTCATATAAACATAAGTTTCCTGAAATGCTTATATCATTACTAAGTACAACTATTCCCATCCTATCAAAAATCATTTATTAACACCTCTCTTACTTAAATGTATAAAACTTTACTGTACCATTAATGGCTTAGCTTTATATCCAAAACTCTTTAACAATTCCAAATCAAAATTATCTGTAACAGCTACTGGATCAAGCATATTTAAAGATTGGTAATTAGGTGCTGTAACTCTAAGTCCTAGTTCTTCCATATGATTGTACTGATATGTTCCTGGAAATGGTGTATTGAATGAGAAAAATAATTCTACTTTACTTCCACATCTATCTTTAAGTCTCTGCATAATTTTTAAAGTATCATTCATACTTTCTTCTGTATCGCAATAATGCCCAAAAATAAAACTCGCTGCCACACGAACCCCACAAGAAACAGAATACTCAATTAAATCTTCTACAATACTTATATCAAGCTGTTTAAATATCTTATTTAAAACCTCTTGATTTCCACTTTCAATTCCATATTGTAATCTTTGACATCCATGTTGACTCATCTCTTTTATTAATTCTCTATTTTTACTTAAAATATCAACTCTTGATTCACATCTCCATTTATATGTAACCTCAGCATTATCTATAAGTTCTAAAAATCTTTTAACTCTTTTTACTACTGCTGTAAAAGTATCATCACAATAATATATTTCCTTGCCAAAATTGGTTATATTTAATAATAACAAAGTTTCTAAGAACACATTTTCTATACTTCGAATACGATATGTTGATCCTGATAATTGAGACGCTGCACAATAAATGCATCTTCCAGGACATCCACGACTTGAAATTATAGTTATCATAGTTGATTCCAAGGATCTTGGTATAAACTGTCTCTTTATTATTGGTAATAAATCCAGGTTAATTATAGGTTTACGTTTTGGATTATCCACATATTTTTTGATTTCTTTAGAATAATATATAAGTCCATTAATTTCTTCAAACTTAATTAACTTTTCTTTAGTTCTAATAGCTTCAGCAACTTCAAGATTAGTAGCTTCTCCTTCTCCCACGACAATAAAGTCAACATATTTCCTCTTTTTACAGTATTCACTATCCACTGTTGGGTGAGAACCACCTAATAAAATTGGTATATGAGAAAGTTTCTTTTTTATATATCTACATAAAGAAAGATTTTCATCAATATTTTCAGTATAGGATGAAATACCAACATAAACAGGATTTTTCTCCTTTATTACTTCTATTATTTCTTTACTTCCCATTGATTCTAAAGATGAATCTATAATCTTAACGTTATAACCATTCATTTCCAAAACAGTCGCTATAGACATGACTCCTAATGGAGGTAAAAAACATACATCTGCCAGTTCTGAATTACTAGCATTTGATTTTATTATAAATACAATATTTCCTTTTAATATATAGTCCATCCCCCATCTACAATTAAATTATGACCAGTTATCATCCTTGCCATAGAACTTGCAAGAAAAACAACTGAGTCAGCAATATCTTCTGCTTTAGCATACTTTTTCAAAGGTATCTTATTTAATGCTTTTCGTTTAAAGGATGTTTCATATAATAACTTATGATTATTCTTAGTTTCCACAAATGTTGGAGAAACACAATTAACCCTTACATTAAATTTACTCCATTCTAATGCAAAAGCTTTAGTCATTTGAATAATTCCAGCCTTACTTGCACAATAATGCACTCTATCAAAATTTGCTACCACCCCATGCTGGGATGCTATAGAGATTATGTTTCCTTCTCTTTCTACAAGAAAAACTTCAGCTATCAACTTAGTCATAAAAAATGTACCTTTTAAATTAACGTCCAAAACATTATCCCATTGCTTTTCACTAATTTCAAAAGGTGATAAATATGAATTTACACCCGCATTATTTACTAATATATCAACTTGAAGATTAAGTTTTTTAATCTCCTCTACCATTAACTCAATACTAGAAATATCTTTTATGTCTACATCAAAAGTATTAACCTTAACTGAATATTCTTTTTCTATATCTTTTGCTAATTCATTGGCCCTTTCCTTTTCACTTGAAAGGTCACACAAAATCAAATTCCCATTTAATTCTGCAAATGTCCTTGCAATTTCAGCTCCAATTCCTCTTGATGCTCCTGTTACCAATATAGTCTTATTACTAAAATCCATACCTCTACTCATTTTCTTTTCTCCAAAATCCTACTATATTTTTCATACTAAAGTTTCCATAATATACAACGCCATTTACAAATACTCTAATTGAGAAATAAGCTATAACAACAAGAGATAGTATTAATACGATAATTGACGACATAACTTCAATACTAGATGCATTTCCTAAAAAATATCTCATAACCATTGTTCCTGCTGAAGTAAAAGGTATATAAGAAAATACTTTGCTGATTAAAGCATCCGGTTTAGAAATAGCCATAAGACCTGTAAATAGCTGTAAACAAGAAATAATAGTTATAGGTAATACTGCCACCATAATATCTTCATTTTTACTTATTAGGGATCCAATTCCCGCATTTAAAACTGCATAAATTAAATAACTTATAATAAAGAAAACAATATAAATTAGTAATTTATCCATGGTTATTACTGAAAAATCTATCTTTAATCCATCAAGCATTAATATTTCAGGATTTATAATCTTATAAGCCCCTACTGCAACCATTAAAATAAATGCTAATTGGCACAACCCTACTAGTCCAATAGCTAAAGTTATTCCCATAAAAATTGATATTGGTGACGCTGAGGTAAGAAGTAATTCCATAACTCTATTAGTTTTAGCATAAGTTATTTCTCCAGCTACTTGAGATCCATACATCATAATTGCCATTACTAACAGTAATAATAAAGAATATGATACTAAGTAGAACTCTTCAAAACTAGTATCAACTTGTACTACTTCAAAGTCTATATCCTTTAATAAGTTTCTAAGTTCCTCATCATTTATTTCTATTGATTTTGCGTAGATATATTTATAAAAGTTATTAGTATTTTGCTTTATGACTTGTAAATCTCTTGAATCTATAACATTATTATCGTATATAGTAAGACTTATATTATCTTCACTAAGATTAAGTTTTATGATTGCCATATCTTCTTGGCTTAAGACTTTTTCTTTACAATCTTCATCTGAATATAACTCATCTGATAATTCTATACGAGACTTCTCTAACCCTGAATTCCAGTCCTCTATATTGCTAAAACATCCAGTGTTATCGACAGCTAATATTTTCTTTATCTCTGGGTCTTTATTAACAATTTTAGTTACTCCAAATACTCCTATAATTAATATACATAAGATTAATGTTACAACTTTAAAAGCTGTAGACTTTATTTGTTTTCCAAAATTATAAATAAAAATGTTAATAAAATTTTTCATTATGCCTCCTCCATCTCTATGAAAATATCATTTAATGTCTTTTCTTTTACTTCAAAAGTCTCTATTTCCAAGTTCTTTATAAATAAATCATTAATCACATCTTGGCATGTTCTATTCATATTTAAATCAACATAATATTTTTTATCATCACCAGCTTCTAAATATCCTATTTCTTCAATATCTTTCTTAGATGAATTTGCAAATTTAATAATAAGCCTTTTTCCACCTTTTTCTTCTTTCAAATTATTTAAAGAACCTTTATATATTAAATTTGAATAAGATATTATTGCTACATCATCGCAGACATCTTCTAATAAATGAAGTTGATGACTTGAAATTAAAATACACTTATTTTCTTTTCTAAGTTCCATTAATAAATCAACTAAGAATTTAGCGTTTACTGGGTCTAGACCACTAAAAGGTTCGTCAAAAATTACTATATCTGGATTATGAAGTAAACTCGCTATAATTTGTATCTTTTGTTGATTTCCCTTTGATAAGGTTTCTACCTTATCGTTCTTACGATCTAATATTCCAAGTTTATCAAGCCATTTTTCAGCTGATATTCTTGCCTCTTTTCGTGACATTCCTTTTAAAGATGCAAAGTAAACTAATTGACCTATAATTGAATCCTTTATATAGATTCCTCTTTCTTCAGACAAATATCCTATGTTATTAAGTTGTTGAGCTAATGATTTTCCATCTGCTAATACTTTACCCGAACTCTTAGCCAAAGTTCCTAACATCATCCGTATAGTTGATGTTTTACCAGAACCATTTCTACCTATTAGCGCAGAAATTCTTCCTGATTGAAAATCAAAACTCACGTCTTTTACTGCACAAAACTCTCCGTACATCTTTGTTAAATTAGAAATTTCAACTTTCATCTCTAAACCTCCCTATAAAAAATTAAAGATTTGTTGCCTATCCTTTTTAAACAACTTTATATACTTAAAAACAAATTTCATTATATCTAAAACTGCTATTAAACTTACTAATATAATTACTATTTTAAAACTTGTATCTGACATAATAGAATTTGAAATACTATAAATTTCAGCTATAGAAAAATACCAAAATATTGGTCTGAATAATAAAACTGCCCATCCATATATGACTAAAAACACCTTTTTTATTATTGGTGCAGATGCGTTTATTACTAGCTTTATATTAAATATACTTGCAATTGCTGATATCACACTCTTAGTAAGTAAATTATTAATATTAATGCATGCAGATAAAAGCCAATAACCATCTAATTTAACAAAAGGTATTAAATTATATACAATAAACCCCATATTAGAAATGTAATACAACAGTAAATAGCTGCTAATGTTTGTATCACTTCCAATAATGAAGTATACTAATAAAGATAAAGTTGCAAGCATACTATTTACATATAAACCAGCTATAGAAACAAACACCTTTTCTTTCTTTTTTTTCATTAAATAAATATCACTTACATCACAAAACAAACAAGGTAATAGAAAAAATAGTACTAAGCCCATTTTACTAACCTTACCACCATATTTTTTACATACAAAAGCATGTCCTAATTCATGAAGCATAACTGTAAGTAACATTGCTATGAAAATAATAGCTATACTACTAGATGTATAATTCATATTCTCTAAATCATATAAAACACTCTCTGCATTAATTCCAATAAGCATAGTAAGTATGAAATTAGCAACTATATAAATCCCCAGAAATACTTTGGAAAAAAATATTTTTCCAATAGGATATATTTTATCTAGAAACTTATCAGGATTTATTGTAACTAAGTGAATCATAGATATATCTATCTTTGAATTAGATTTTTCTTCATTATCTCCTTGCGATAAAAATCCCCATTCCTTAAATTTCTCATCTAATATAGCTTTAGATTCATTGGATATTTCATAATTATTAGAAAACTCAAAGTCTTTTGTTTTAATACCTCGTACTTTAAATAAATATCTTAATTCATTTTCTCCAAGTCTTACATATTTTTTCCTTCCTTTAACAATGAAACTTCCTTTTTCTGAAGCTAAAACTTCAATATCTCCATATTTCAAAATTGCATCTCCTTAATATAAAATCTACATCCTTAATCCTAGGATCATAAGTAAATAAAACTTTAATTAATAACTTTTTATTTAAATTACTGTTAAAATAAAAATAAAATTAAATTTTAATTTTATGTTGCTACACCAGCAACTGCTGCATAAGCACCAACTACGGCACATCCACCAGCAATTCCACCTGCAAGACCTTTCATGAAGTCACCTAAGTTACCTAATTCTTCAGTAGCTTCTAGTTCTTCAAACTTTAAAATTTCTTTGTTCATGATATCCCCTCCTTTCCTAATTGAAATTCATTAAAATAACTATATTTTATGTTGCTACACCTAAGTAAACAGCAACACCAACTATACCAACACCTACAACTGCACCAACAGCAACCCAGCCATCTCCTAGTTCTTCAACATTTTCAAGTTCTTCGAACTCTGTCATTGTCTTTAATTCCTCCACAATTTCCCCTCCCCTTGTATAATCTAGTTGTAACATTTGATAGAAAACTATTTACTATTCTAACGAACATTACATGTCTAAATTGATATTAATTTTCTTATCTATTACTTTGAAAGTAATAGATAAGAAAATTAATATCAATTTAGACATGTAATGTTCGTTAGAATAGAAAACTATTTACTATTCTAACGAACATTACATGTCTAAATTGATATTAATTTTCTTATCTATTACTTTGCTTACGCCCCGATAGGGAAATACGCATTTCATAATTTAAAATAGTTTTTTATTTAAATTCCAAAAGGAATCTAACCAAATTTAATATAGTTTAGTATAATACTCCTGAATAGAAGATAGATGTACCCCCCCTGGGAGGTTTTAAAGAACCTATACCCGTAAAAAAGCGTATCATTCCATCAGGTAGAATTCTATGTTTAGCTGGTTGGGTTTCCCTTTGGGAATTACCCGTGTCACAGACAAGGTTATAAGCTA
>NZ_FPBY01000014.1 GCF_900116755.1 Clostridium sp. DSM 8431 | reverse complement strand
GATGTAAAGTTAAGAAGAAACTCAACTTGATTTTTCAAATCATCTTTCTGTCCATTTGTAGAAACTCTTGTGTAAATTACTATTTTTCTATCTGTAGTAATATTACTGATACCTTTAAATTCTAAATACTGGTCATAAGTATAGTACCTTCTATCTGTTGGAGTTCTTTTGGCTTTTAATATATCTTCTCTATCCCAACGTTGTAAAGTTTTCACACTTACACCTAGTAATTCTGCAAAGTCTTTAGGTTTATACTTAGTTAAATGTTTATTCATGTTAATCTCACCTCTCGGGTACATATTAACATTTTCAAACACATTTGTACACTTTTTTATTAACTATAGACTTCCTCCTTATTTTTTTATATATAAATTATATCATAATATCTTAATGAAAAAAATAAGACATATTATTATAATTAATTTTATAATCTGATATATTTGTAAATAAAATGATAATATAATAAGATATTATAAATAAATCTCCTTTAAGATGCAAATAATAATTAAAAAATCGAGGAGATGATTCAAATGCAAGATAAAAATGGAAACCAAATTGGAGTTCTATCTCATTTAGCAAAAACTCATGTAACTGACAATGATAATATAAATAGTATTTCATCCCTTAATAAAAACCTTGGTGATATTAAAATAAATGATCAGTTGTCAAATGAAGAAATATTATCTTATACCTATCCTAAAGAAACAACAAATAAACAAAATCTTTTGTTAGATGCAATTAATGCTAAAAGTGATGGAGAAAAATATCATACTTTAGAAAGTGAGAAAGGACAAATCGATATAAGCTCAAGAACAAATACCAGTAATACTGGGCTTGAAGATTAATAAAAAAGAGTTTTTTCATGGCAAAAAGCTGATTTCTACAAAATGCAGAAGTCAGCTTTTTAATAATAAAACTTACATTTTAGGTAGCTTTAAGCTATATTTTATCCATTTGCCTTAAATATTTAACTAATTGAGAAGCTCTTTTGACCATTATAACTTTACTTTTATACGGCTCTAAAAAATCAAGTATAAGGGAAAGTTTTTTATTATAATAAGACTTATTCCACTTATATAATTTTTAAAATGATTCAAGAATCTTTGATACATATGTCTTTCCAGAACCACTGGCACCTATAATTGAAATCCTCATATTAATTCATTAAAGCTATAGTTTATATCAAATGAATCCTGAAGCATTAATTCCCCTTCTCTAGCTTCTTTTAATTTACTTGGATCTAAGTCTACAATTAAAAGTTCTTCTTCATCCTTAGAAGCTTCCTTAACTAACTTTCCTAAAGGGTTCCATACTCCGCTACTTCCTGCAGTATCCCAGACTCCTGTTTTTCCAACGTAATTGCACATAGCTGTATAAATTGTATTATCTAGTGCTCTTGCTGGAAACCATATTCTTGATTCTGAATATCCATTACCTTTGCTGAATAATGCACTTACTAAATAAACTTGACATCCTGCCTTTGCTAAGGCACGTGAATGTTCTGGGAAGCCTGAATCATAGCATATACCAAGCCCTATTTTCCAATCATCTATGTTTAATATGCAAAGCCTACTATCATTCTTAAACAAGGATTTCTCAGTATAAAATAAATGAGTTTTATTATATGTATCAATTTCTTTACCATCTGCATCAATAATAATTGATGAAATAAATATATCATCCTTATCTTTTAATGGCGTTCCCACAATTGCATATATTTTATTTTCTCTACATGCATTATGTATAGCCTCTAATCTACTGTCATTTTTAAATACAGTATATTTTTCAATATTCGTTTCAACTAATTCAGGAACATATCCTGTAAGAAACTTTTCTGGAAAGGCAACTATTTTAGCTCCTTCTTTAGCTGCATTTTTTATTATCTTAACTGCCTTATCAATATTTTTAGTTATATTTCCATCCTCTGATTTAACCTGTGCTAAAGCAATTCTAAGTGTGCTTTTAGGATAAACATTAATGTTAGAATTCATTATCTACACTTCCTTCAATATAAATATTTTTACCTAGAAACAAGTATTCATTTATACTTATATTGATAAATTGAATACTTGTTTTTTTATTTAAGATTTATTATTTTATATTATTATCTTCAAAAAGATATTTAGTAACTTCTGATTCTATTGTATTTAAGAAATAATGCCCGCCTTTATCAAATGTCTTTAAATCAACAGATTCAATCCATCTTCCCCATATCTTCCAGTCTTTTTCATAAGTTTCTGTTATAGTATCATCTTTAGTTATTGCAATAACAGCTGGTGTTTTTAATCTTATACCACTATTTTTATTCCAAAGTGAATATAAGAATTTATTAGACTCATTTGAATCATGTTTGAAAATTTCCACCAAGTTATTTTCATATTCTTCACCTAAGCTTGATAATTCATTAGATCCACTCCACTCATTATATAGCTCTCTTATATCATCAAATTTTAAATCTTTAGCTCTTTCTAGCTTATCTAAAAACTCTTCTGGATTATTAAATACCTTACCTGCTAAATATAATTTCTTAGGTTTTTCCCCTCTTTTTTCTAGCTCATTTGTTACTGATAAAGCTAGTGAAGTTCCTACACAATGTCCCCATATAATATATTCTTTATCTTTCATCTTTGCTTGAATTTCATTAGCTAACATTTTTGTTGTTTTATCAAAATTAGTAAATTTGCCCTTTACATTAGCATCATGTCCTGGAAGTTCTGCTGCAAAAACAGAAATATCTACATTATGTTTTTCAATTTCCTTAGCTATAGCCATAAAGTTAATTGAATTTCCTCCTGCATATGGTAAGAATATTATATTTAATTTTGATGTTGTTGCTTTAGTTAAGCAATGAAGAATATTAGTATCTTCAACTTCATTAGAATTACTGCTCATAATTTCTTCTGCAAGTTCATAAAGCTTAGATTTTTTCATTAATGTTTTTAACGATACTTTCTTTTGGAAGAACAATGATGCCTTTAATGCTGCAAGTGAATTTCCTCCTATTAAGAAGAAATCATCTTTTAATGAAATATCATCTTTTGATATCTTTAAGATATTTGCCCAAATATTTTTTATCTTTTCTACAGTTTCTAAAAATTCAGGATTCATTAGTTTTTTATCTAGTGCATTATCTTCAAGATCCTCTTTAACTTCTACTTCTTTTTCATCTTCAAAATAAAGATTAAACTTATCTAAATAATTTTGAACCTTTAAGTCATCATGTTTTTCATTAGTTTTGTATACCATACTTTCTAATATTTCAATAAATACTTGTCCAAAATCTCTTATATCTTCCTCGTCATATTTTCCTGTATGATAGTGTAAACTTAGCTCAACTTGATCATTATAGAAGTGTCTTGAATATTCAACTCTAAGTGGGAATTCTGTTATAGCTGCTGCTCTAACATCTATCATATCAAAACCTGGTAAATCTCTAAGTCTCTTTAATGAATAAAAATGTGTAAAGTTAAATACTGTTTCAAATAATATTCCTCTATTATTCATATCCTCTTTGACTTTTGCCATAGGATATCTTCTATATGGTAAAAATTCTCCTTCACTATTATATACACTTTGAATTAATTCTTTCCATGATGCATTTTTATCTAATACTACACGGAAAGGCATAGTATTTAAGAAGACTCCTAAAGCATGTTCAGCTCCTAATAACTCAGGTCTCCCACCTATTTCATACCCTGTAAATACATCATTATTTTTTGTTAATAGTGAAATAAACTTAACATGAGATGCTAATAATATATCTTTTACTGGGACTTTTAATTCATTTGCTAAATTAATTATTTTTTCTGATAATCCCTGTGGTAGTTCAATATCATGGAATATTACTTCATTTCCTTTGCTCTTATCAGCTTCTCTTCTTCTTGGTATTTTTCCATCAGATACATTTTCTAATTTATCTTTCCAGAACTTCTTAACTTTATCTGATTTTAATGCTTTTTGTTCAAGATAAATAAATGTCTTATTATGATTATTACTTCCTAGCTTATTTTCAAAACTATCTTTTCCATTTAATAAATCAAAATAAGTTTCAAATAAGAATGTATGAACTTTATTCATACTCCATCCATCTAATGCAGAGTTGTGTTGGCTTATACTGTATTTATAAGAATCATCACTTAATATATGAATGTGAAGTTGTACTAATCCTGGTGTACTCCAATTAAATGCTCTATGTTGTTCTTTCCAGAACCATTGCTGATACATTTCTTCTTTTTCTTCTTCTGTCTTTAAGCCACGTAAATCATATACATTTAAAGGTAACTTTTCAACCTTTTTGTGAACAAGTTGAAGATATTCTGAAAAATTGTCTAAGTCATAGCTTGTTCTAAATATAGGTTGAGTTTCTACAAGCTTTTCTACTGCTTTCTTAAATAAATCAACATTTATTTGACCCCTTATCGTATAAGAAACAATATCATGATAGTTATTATCACCTTCCATAATTGTACTTTGATATACTAAACCAGACTGAAGCATAGCCATAGGATATGCATCTTCAATATATTCAGGCATCTTAGCTTTATCTTCTTTGGAAATTAATTCAAAATTGTCTATTTCTTTAAATTCTTCTTGAGTTTCATCATCTTCAGAAGAACTATTTAATAAATCTACTATTGTAGGATTTTTAAATAATTGTGGGAAAGTAAATTTCAATCCTTTTGCATTAGCTAAGGCTAGTACTGAAACGAAATTAATTGAGTTTCCTCCAAGTTCAAAGAAGTTATCATTTACTCCAACTTCATCAATTCCAAGTACTTCTTGCCATATTTGTGCAAGTATCTTCTCTTCTTGGGTAGATGGTAATATTTTATTTTCATTTTTTCTATTACCATTTAATTTTAATAATGCTTTTCTATCAGCCTTACCATTTGCAGTAAGTGGAATAGCATCTAAAATTGTTATGTTATCTGGCACCATGTACTTTGGTAAAAGAGCAGAAATATCTTTCATTATTTGATCTTTTGAAACACTCTTATCATTTAAAATAACATATGTTAATAAATGAACTATATTATCTGTTCCTACATTTGTTATAACTACAACATCACTAACATAACTTTGTTTAGTAAATGCTGATTCAACTTCTCCTAATTCAATTCTAAATCCGCGTACCTTTACCTGTCTATCATTTCTTCCAAAGTATTCAATAGTGTTATCTTGTCTTATTCTAGCTAAGTCTCCAGTTAAGTAAACTCTTTCTTCATCTAATGATGGCATAGATACAAATCTTTCATTAGTTCTAACCTCATCATTTATATACCCATTAGAAACTCCAACACCTGCAATACATAATTCACCAACCATGCCTATAGGACGTTTATTATGTTTTGAATCTACAATATATAATCTAATATTATCAATAGGTTTACCTATTGGTATTGGGTTTTCCCCCTGTTTTGTCACATGACAAGATACATCCACAGTTGCTTCAGTAGGTCCATATAAATTGATTAACTTAGCGCTGTCAAATAACTCATAAAATTTTTGTACATGATTTGGACTTAAAGCTTCTCCACTACTAAATACTCTTCTTAAGCTTTTTATTCTATTTATAGAATTAGTGCTCTTTACATAATCAAGAAAAGCATTTAACATCGATGGAACAAAGTGCATAGTTGTTACTGAATTTTTTTCAATTGTTTCAATAATTACTTCTGGGTTAGCTTCTTGTCCTGCTGGAAGCAATGTTACTTTTTCACCTACAATTGCCCACCAGAAAAGTTCCCATACTGAAACATCAAAAGTTGCTACTGTCTTTTGCATAATAACATCATCTTCCTTTAGCGGAAAACTCTTATTCATCCATTCTATACGATTAACTGCACTTCTTTGATTTACACATACCCCTTTAGGTAATCCTGTAGAACCTGATGTGAAAATAATATAAGCTAAATCCTCTGGTTTAACATCTACATTTTTATATTCATATTCAGAGCTTTTAACTTCTGATATTGAGTATCCTTTTACAATGTCAGGTACCTTATCTTCATATTTTTCTTCATATATAATTATTCCTGTAGAGCTTTGTTTTAAAATTGTTTCATTTCTTGTATTAGGTGCTTTAGTATCTAAAGGTAAGTATGCTTTTCCTGATAAAAGAATTCCATATACCCCTGCTAAGAAGTCTACTGATCTATCACAAAGTATACCAATTATTAAATCTTCACTTGTACTTACTTCTGAAACAAAAGCTGCAACCTTTTCTGCCATCTTTTGAAATTCAGCAAATGTTATATTCTTTCCATTATCTAGTATTGCACATTTATCTGGATATTTTTCAAAAGTTCTCTTAATTAAATCTACTAATGACATATCATGAGAAAATGGTGCTTCAGTTGTATTTAATAAACTATATATATGATTATCATTTTCTGAAAGTAAATTAATTTGAAGAACATTTTCTTGCACATTTTCTGCAAAAGATTCAAGCATTAATTTTATTTTGTCAGCCATATCTTTTATTGAGTTTAGCAAATAATAAGAAGAATTCCCCATTACTTTAAGATTATAATTTCCACTATCATCTAATAAAAAACAAAATTCAAGATTTATAGATTCATCTAAATTACTTTCTTTATAATCTGATAAATTAGCTATTCTTACTTCTAAATTAATGTTATCAACTAATAGATCAACAGGATATTTTTGATACTGCTTTGCATCTTCTATATAAGTTTTTACATTATTAAATAGGTTTTCAGCTGTAGCATCTTCATCTAAAAAAATTCTTAAAGGTACTTCTACATTATTTATATTAGAATTATATTGAAGTAATATATCTTCATTTACTCCATTATAAGAAGTAAAAATATAAGAAATTACTGCTCCTGCAAAAATATTATCTATTTTATCTTCCTCAGTTTTAAAGGCTTTAATAAGTTTTTTACATAATTCATTTTCTATTTTTAAAGATGCTAAGTGATACTTAACTTCACTCTCTTCATTTACATTATGAAAGTCTGGCAATAATTTAGTAGGAATAGCTCCTTCTAATTTATTTTTCCAGAATTTATTTGCTTTTGGCATAGTTGCTGCCAATATCTTTTTCTGCCCCTTAGTTTTGCTTTTATTTATCATATTTCTCTCCTTTGCTCATATATTTTTTTCTACATATTACTTATTACTAATTCATTAATACTGCTATATTCATCTAAATTATTTTCAATTAAACATTCAATTGTAAAAAGGAACATTTCTCCTAAACTAACTATTGTATCAAGTTCAAAAGCATCCTCCATATATTCCCACTCTATATCTAAAGTGGATTCGTCATCAAATATCTGCATATTAAGCAAAAACATTCCATCCCTTGGACTTATAGGTTTTGCTTTAACAGCTTCTCCAAATAACTCTGTATTTATATCATTCCAAGAATGATATGCTATTAAAGTATCTGTTAAATTGGACTTTTGAGAATTATTTTTATTTCTTAAATTATAGATAAAATCTACAGATACATCTTTATACTTTTGAACTTCACGTAAATCATGAACAAATCTAGTAATATAGCTACTTATTTTTTCATCATCTTTTATATTAGAATATATCCATACGGTATTAGTTAACATTGATATTATTTCATCACTTTTTTCATCACTATAATTACGACTTGGTGTAGCAAATACTACATCACTGCTGCCAGTAATAGTATGTAAAAAGCCTGTATAACCTATCATTAATCCTTCAAATGTAGTTATATTTATCTTTTGGCACCACTTCTTAAACCTTGAAGTAATATCCTTATCTATCTTAAATTTATAACAGCTATTTTTTCTATAAGAATTCCCCTTTTGCACTTTATCTAAAGGCAATTCGTCCATTTCATTAAATCCTTCAAAATATTCTTCATAATATTTGTTACAGTTCTCTTTATTATTCTCATAAGAATTTAATGCCTCTTCTACTAAGTTTGCATAATTTGAAATTAATTCTTTATTATTGCCTTTATAATAGAAATTATTTAATTCTTTAATAATAAGCTTTAAAGAGAATCCATCAACAATAATGTGATGATAATCCATAAAAAGCCACTTATCTTTACCATTTTCAATTATAGAAAATCTAAATGGCAGCTCTTCCTTTAAATTAAAAGGTCTTATAAGTTTATCTAAATCTGGTGTTCCATTAATTCTCTCTATCTTAAATTCTATGTCATCCTCTATAGTTTGGAACATATCTAATCCTTCCATTGAAAATTTAACTTTTAATGCATCATGTCTAGAAACTAGTTTATGTATTGATTCAATAAGAAGATCAATATCTATTTCTGAAGGAAGCTTACTTAATAATGGAATATTATATTTAACAGAATCAGGATTTACAGAAAAATCAATAAATATTGGTTTTTGTTGATTTAATATTGGAAGTTTCTTTTTTAAACTAAAACTTTTATTAGAAGTTTCTATTATTTCCTTTGGCTGAAGGTTTATAAATTCTACTAATTCTCCTATAGTTGCATTCATTAAAATATCCATTGGATTTATTTCAACTTTAAATTCTTCACTTATATCACTAGCTAAGTAAACAGCCATAAGTGAGTCTACCCCTAATTCAAAGAAGGAAATAGATACATCATCAATCTTAAAACCAGTTCTTTTTCTTATTATATCTGCTATTAATGCTTCTTCTTTTGTTTCAAATTCACAAGCCTCTTCATCTTCATCAGTACTTTTAGACTCAAAAAGTTCTTTTATCTGTTTATAATCTATCTTTCCATTTTTATTTATTGGAAGACTCTCTAGAATTTTTATCTGCGAAAGAACTATATGAGATGGTGCTACTTCTGAAAATTCTTTACGTATTTCTCCTTCAGTTAGCTCTATTCCATCATTCAAAGTAACACAAGTGCAAATTTCTTTTCCACCTTGCATGTTAGTTACAGCGCATGTTACAGCTTTATCAATATGATTAATCTTTTTTAATAAAACTTCTACAGCATCTAATTCTATACGATAACCTCTTATTTTAACCTGTCTATCTTTTCTTCCTAAGAAGTATACATTACCGTCATTATCTGCTTTAACTAAATCACCAGTTTTATATAATTTACCTTCCCCAAAAGGATTATCAATAAATCTTTCATTATTTAACTCTTCATTTTCTATATATCCTTTTGAAACACCTTTTCCACCTATAAATAACTCACCAATTTCCCCATCTTCTACAATGTTAAAATCCTCATCTAGTATATATACAAAAGTATTTTTTATAGGTTTTCCTATTGGAATAACTTGTCCATTATTTTTATCACTTATCTTATAAACTGTTGAAAATGTTGTACATTCAGTAGGTCCATAACCGTTAAATATTGTTATTCCATCACATACATCTAATACCTTATCAACATGGTCAGGGTTTACAACATCTCCTCCAACAATTAATTCCTTAACCCCTTTAAATCCCTTAGGATTTTTTTCTGCAGCTATACTGAAAAGAGGTGATGTTAACCACATTGTAGTTACTTCATGCTTATTAATTACACTTTCTAAGTATTTAAGATCAGTTACCCTCTTACCTTCTATTAATATTAAAGTTCCTCCATTTAATAAAGTTCCCCATACATCGAAGGTAGAAGCATCAAATGTAGGTGCTCCTGTTTGTAACATCCTAACATTAGAATCAAGTTTCACATAATTTGAATCTACTGTAAGGTTTATAATATTTCCATGAGTGACTCCTACTCCCTTAGGTACTCCTGTAGTTCCTGAAGTAAACATTATATAAGCTAATGAATCTTCTTTAAATTCTTGAACTTCATAATCATCTTCTATACTTTCTAAATTTAATATATTTTTAGTATCTACAAATGAAAAATCAATATCTTTATCAGTAAGTATTAATTTCATACCTACATTTTGGGCTAATTTCTCTATATATTCCTCAGAATTATTTATATCTAAAGGTATATATACAGCACCAATATTCAATACTCCAAGCATTGAAGTAATCCAGTTTCTTTTTTCACTGCATAGTATTCCAACTCTATCCTGTGCTTTTATTCCATATTTCAAAAGATTGCTGCTTAATAGCTCCTTTTCTTCATTAAGTTTTTCATAAGTTAATACTTCTTCACCATTAATTATTGCAGTATAATTTTTATACTTATCAACTATATAATTAATTCTGCTTCTAATAGTATTACCCATAACTTATTCACCTCCCCTATCTGAAAACTTAGAAATAATATTCTGTCTTACAAAATTAATGGTTTTCTCAAACTCTTCAAAGTTTTCTGCATCACCATAAACTACTCCTATATTATTTTCAGTTCCATACCTATAATCCAAAATATCACCTATGTTTTTTCTAACCTCTACATGCATAATATTTTTAATTTTCTTTACCTTTTCTAAACCATCTAATCCACAGAATACTGAGTTTATTACTCTAGGAGAATCTAGAAAAATTTCAAAAACCACTTTTGATACTGAATCTAAACTTAAATTCATATGAATTTTATGACCTAATGCTATCATTAAAGCTGCTTTTACTAAATCTATACCTGAAGCTCTCTTTATTATTTCAGATACATAACCTCCAAGTCTTCCATTTACTTCTATAATTCTTGGTCCATCAGCTGTTAATTTTATTTCTGTATGAGTAATTCCACTAGTTATACCTAAGGCTTTAATTGCTTTAGATTCTACTTCTAAAATCTTATCTTCTAATGATTTAGAAAATGGATGAGGTATAAACATTCCTGTTTCAGAAAAATCTTTAGTTAGAGGTAACTTTGCTGTAATACATACCTGCTTTGATTCTCCATGTTCATGAATAGATTCAACAGATACATAATCCCCATAATATTTTCCGTCAAGGCTAGGGTCACCTTCTAAAAATTCTTCAAGTATATATTCAATGTTTTCTGGAAACTCATTTAAAGTATCCTTTAATTCTTCTAAAGACTCTATTCTTTTAGTCCACTTACTTCCTGCTCCTACTCTTGGCTTTAAAATTGCTGGGAACCCAACCTTTTCATAGCATTCTAAATAATTTTCTCTATTTAAAATAGTATGTTTAACAACATTTATATTGTCTTTTGCTAAGAATTCTCTTTGTTTATACTTATCTGTAAGCGCTTGTACAACTTCTTTTGAATGCCCTATAAAGTTCATTTTTTCACTTAAACTTGATACAATTGGTAACTTATATTCACTGAAGGTTAAAATTCCTTTTACGTCTTCCTTATTTAAAATTTCTATAATTTCCTCTTCACAAAGTCCAGATATATCATAAGAAGTTATATATTTTTTTAATAATTCAATTTCTTTTTTATCTTTCTCACTACAATCATTGTCAAACAAAATTACAACATCACAAACACCTAAAGACGAAGCTTTTATTGTTAAAGGTGAGGTAGAACCTGCTGCATATACAACAGCAAGTCTATCTAATTTAGATTGAACCATTCTATCGGCCTCCATCCTTCTTTTTTTGTAGGAACATCTTCATCTTTCTAGGTGTAGAATTCATATAAACATCCTTTAATTTTAATGTACTGTCTACTCTTTTCTTAAGTTCTGATGCAAGTTCTACTGCTAATAATGAATTTCCTCCAGACTTAAAGAATTCATCATCTTCTGAAACTTGAGATCCTAATACTTGACTCCAGATTTCAACACATAAATCAGATTCAGTTTGATTCTTAACTTTTGTCTGTACTTTAGAATTGTTAGAGTTAGCTAATAATAATTTATAATCTACCTTACCATTTATAGTCATTGGAATTTCATCAACACTAACTATCTTTGTTGGAATCATATACACTGGTAATTTATCAGCTAAATATTTTTTAGTTTCTTCTTCACTATGGTCTTCATTTACTTTTATAAAACCATACATTTGCTTTTTAGCTGCATCATTTTCATCAGTACTAAATACTGAAACAACTGCATCTTCTACATAAGGTACTTTTAGAAGAACATTTTTTATCTCGTCAAGTTCAATTCTAAATCCTCTAATCTTAACTTGATTATCAATTCTTCCTAAGTAATCAACAGTACCATCTGCTCTGAATCTTCCTAAATCTCCACTTCTGTACCATTTTTTATTATTTGCATCAACTACAAACTTTTCTTTATTTAACTTGTCTCTATTTAAATATCCATTAGCAACTCCAACACCACTAATCCACATTTCACCTTCCATTCCTACAAGGCATAATTCTCCAGTTTTATTTCTTATAGATATTTCCCATCCATTTAAAGCTTTTCCTACTGACTTAGCAAGATACTCTTGTTCTCTGGCATTTACATCTCTATGTGTAACATGAATAGTTGTTTCTGTTATACCATACATATTAACTACTCTACATTTAGTTGTTGGATATCTCTTAAACCATGTATCTAATTTGGAAGTATCTAAAGCTTCTCCTCCAAAAATAACTAATCTAATTGATGTTAATTGTGCTCCTCTATTTTCAGAATCAACTTTTTCTAATGCATAGAATGAGGCTGGAGTTTGATTAAGTACAGTAACTTTCTTTTCTTTTAGTAATTCATGTAAATCATAATGAGATTTAGATGTTTCTCTTGGAACTACTACTAATTTTCCTCCTGTTAATAAACATCCCCACATTTCCCAAACTGAGAAATCAAATGAATATGAATGGAACATTGTCCATACATCAGTTTCATTTAAATCAAACTCATCTTTAGTAGCATTAATTAAAGCTACAATATTTTTAGATGGAACGCTAACTCCTTTTGGTTTTCCTGTTGTTCCAGAAGTATAGATAACATATCCATTTTCTCTAGGATTTTCATCTAATTCTATGTCTTTAATTGATTCGTCATCATCATTACTATATAATTCAACAAAAGATATCTTCTTTACATCTTCATAAAGCTTATCTTCATCTAAATCACTTATTATGTAACCTGCCTCAGAATCTTCTACTATGAAAGATATTCTTTCCATAGGATAAGCTGGATCAACTGGAATATATACTGCACCCGCCTTTATTATTGCTTGGATTAAAATAATTAATTTTTCATCTTGAGGTAATGAAACTACTATCTTTTCTCCAGATTTAACGCCTCTAGCTATTAATTTTTTAGCTAAAATGTCACTTTTTTCTGATAATTGAGAATATTTTATTTCAGTATCTTCATAAGATATAGCAATTCTATCTGCATACTTTTTAGCATTATCATTAATTACTTCTACGATATTATAATTTTCATAGTTTTCTTGAATATTTTCATCTATATTTTCAAATTCTTCATATATTTCAAAGTTAACTTTTAAAGCATTTAATGATTGGATTGTATGAGAATCATTTTTATTTAATTCAGTTAAATATCTCATAAACAGCTTAGTAAATTGCTTTAAAACTACTTCATTTACTACCTTTTCACTTGCAGCAATCTTAATTTTCTTTATTACACCTTTATCTTCTGATACAAATAAAGTAATTGGATAAACTGCTGCTAAAAATGGTTCGTAATCACACTCAGAATCTATCATATCTGAAAATACAATTCCACTTTCATAAGCTTCTACAGCATCTTTATTAAATTCATCTTCTTCTATAAATTCAATTATTTGATTTTCATCAGTAAAAGCAACTTTTACTTTTTCAGCCTTATAAGCATTTTCCTTAATTAAAATTTTTGCACTAGTTGATTTATATTTATTAAGTGCCGCCATTAATGCAGTAATAACACCAGATTTACTACTTTTATCTAAACTATCTTCATTAATTTCTATACTATTACATTTAGTAAAAATCTGTTGGATATTCCATTCTGGTACTCCAAAGCTTAAAGACGAAGATGAATCATAAACTCCATTACTTGTTAATTCCTCTTTTTTAAATGTATTATTTTCTCCCATAATATATTTATATAAATCTACTATTTGGCTATAAGAAACCTTTGTATTGTCTACTGTAATTATTAAAGTACCTTCAGAAGCTTTTTTAACTGCAAAAAATATTCTTATTTTATTAGTGTATCCTATTGAACGTCTTGCTTCTTTTTCTATAAGCTCGTCTCTATTTTTATAAGCTCTATAATCTTCTACAACAGCGTATATATCTTTATTTAATGCTTCATCCTTATTTATATCATTTAATTTTAATGTTATTTTCTTTATAATACTTTCATCATTATAATTTTTAACAAAAACACTAGTTTTTTTGTCATTTTCTCTTTCAATTTTAGAATTAATATTAATATTCAAAACTTTTCCCCCCTGCTTTTTTATTTAACAGAATATCCTGCATCTACTGTTATTCTAGCTCCCGTAACTTTCTTAGATTCATCACTTGCAAGCCATACCATAGTATTAGCTACATCTATTGGAGAAACTACTGAGTTCATAGCTACAGATTCTAAATCTACTTCTTCTTGATCTCCTATTTCAAGTCCTAAAGAATCTGCAACTGCTGTTGTCATATTTCCATCTAATTCTTCATCATCAAATACAGGTCCTGGACATATTGCATTTACTCTTATATTATTTTCTGCATAATCTAATGCAGCAGATTTAGTTAATCCAACAACTCCATGTTTTGATGCTACATATCCAACAAAATATTTATAACCTAAAAGCCCAGCTGTTGATGCAATATTTACTATGCTTCCATTGTTTTCTTTCACCATATAAGGAGCAACTGCTTTTATTAATCTCCATGGCCCTGAAAGGTTTACATTCAAGTATGCTTCCCATTCTTCAATTGTATATAAATGAGTTACCTTTCCTGCTGGTGCTCCAATTCCAGCATTATTAACAAGTACATCTATTCTTCCAAATCTATCAATAGCTTCATTAACCAATTCTGTTACTTCATCATAATTACATACATCAGCTGTTTTTATAAATACATTAGCACCTTTTTTTCTACATATCTCTCCTGTCTTTTGTAACTGTTTAACAGATGATAAATGATAAGGAACAGCTTCTAAATCCTTTCCAATATCACTAATTATTAAATCTGCGCCTTCTTCTGCCGCTCTTATTGCACAAGCCCTTCCAATTCCTCTTCCAGCCCCTGTAATTAAAACTACTTTATCTTTCAATCGATTCATTTTCCATTACCTCATTTCTAATTTATACCTTCAATACAATCTTTAATAATATCAATTGTTTCTTGTGGGTTATCACATATATATAAATGTTCTCCAGATACCTTGAATAACTTGAAGTCCTTAGTTGTAAACTTACTCCATAATTCAACTTCTTCTTTAGCTACAAAAGTATCATTTTCAGCATACATAGCTCTAATTGGAACATCTATCACATCATTTCCTTCAGGTTTATAATTAATGTCCATTTCAAAATCAGCTTTAAATCCTGGTAATAACAACTCTCTTAATTCTTCTATTGCAAAGGCTGCATTTTTGAAACCAGTAAGTTTCTCAACTCCAGCAATAAATTTATCGTCATCATTAAGATCCAAACCATATTCTCTATTACTAGTTGGCGTAAAGGCTGCACTGACAAATAAGTACTTTACATCAATGTCTTTGCAATCTTTTAATCTTTTAATAACTTCAAATGATAATACTGATCCTAAGAAACAGTGTCCAAAGAATGCGACAGTATTTCCACTATATTCTTTTTTTATAAAATCAGCAAAATCATCTGCTGCTTTATGAAGATCTGTATATGGGTCTTCGTCAATAAGTCTTTCTCTTCCTGGAAGCTGCATAGGCACAACTTCTACATTCTCATCAAAGAATTCTTCCCAAGCACTATATACACTTACTCCTGCTCCCCCAAAAGGAAAACAAAATAATTTTAAATTTGTTTTTTCTTCATTTAACATATAACCTTTTCTCCCTTACATATAATATTTATTTAATTCTTATCTATAGCTATTGTTTTTGTTAAGTACTCTTCTCCAAATACAAATTTTCTTCCCATAACAAAAGAAATTAACCCATAAGTAACAAGTATGGCACTAGATGTTAATAACCCACATACTATGGAAACGTCATACATTTTAGATACTAAAGGTACTAAAACTATAGTTAAACATGATACAAAGAAATTTTTAACTGAATTAACTCTCCCCTTAATTCTTCCCATACATCTTTTTTGAAGATTTGTACTAAAAATTGTGATAGAGAACGAATTTGCCATTCCATATAAAACTAATAGTAAAAACGCCAATATTAAATTTATTTTTAAACTTATTACCACTAATACTATTCCTTGAATTAAAATGCCTATAACGGCTGAATTATTAACTCCTATCTTTTTAGATAATGAAGTTATAAATAGGACAACAATCATTGATCCTATTGCAAAACCGCAATCAAATAACGATATATTAAAACTGTTGTTATCATAAAATGCAGTAACCATAGGAACTAACATTACATTAAAAAAGTTTACTGCTAGATAATCCCCTGTAGATGCAAATAAGTGTCCAAAAAGACTCTTTTCTTCCTTTAAACATTTACATATATCCTTCCAGTCAGCAAAGAAGTCTTTTATTACTGCCTTAACTGCTCCTTTTGTCTTTAAAGGTTCCTGAAGTTCTTTAAGAGCTACATGACTGAATATAAAAGCTGAAATAAAAAATGTTATTCCATCTATAACTAGTGCAACTGCAGGACTAAAAAAATATATTATAACTGCTACACTAGCGCTTCCACATAATTGTCCTGTTTGAAATAATGTTGTAATAATTCCATTTGATTTTAGTAATAATTCCTTATATTTTACTACTTCAGGAAGAATACAAAAATTAGCTGTTGCAAAGAATGGGTTTATAACATAAACAAAGACTAATGCTACAACTAAGTAATACACTCCATAACTGCTAAATAAACACATAAGACCACTAGTTAATATTAATGTACCTCTTGCTATGTCACTAATAACTATGACATTCTTAGGATTGTTTCTATCTACTACTGCACCTGATATAAATTGAACTAAAAACATTACAATATACTGAACTACTAATACTCCTCCAAAGGCCATTGCACTATTAGTTTTATCGTATGCTAACTTACTAACAGCAATTAGATTCATTCCATTTCCAATATTACTTATTAATGTTGCCAAAGCTATTAATTTTACTGGCTTTGGAAAATTCTTTATCTCTTCTAAATAATTTTTGTTTAATTTCATTTGACTCCTCCTTTTTATAAATTTGATTTAAGTTATTACTCCACAATAAATTCAACAGAATTTAAAATATCTTGACATAATTTCTCAAGCTGATTATGATTATCAGAAGTTACAATGAAATATCCAACTCTATCCCATGAAGAATTTACTTTTTTCACTACATCTCCAATGTTTTTATCAATAGACCAATCAACAATTTCTGGTCTTAATAAATTTTCAATACCAGCTATTTCTTTTATTAACCCTGGTTTTGCATTGAAAAATCTAATTGAACTTACCTTACTGTTTTCTTCAATAATTTCAAATTCATCATTAGATAAAATTCTTAAATATGTATCTATAAATTTAAAACCATATGCATGCTCAATTAATTCAAAAATATAATTGCCTGGAACTCTAGCTGCACATTCTATTAGATAAGGTTGTCCATTATAAACTTTCCACTCAGAATGTAGTAAGGCACTTCCTATTTCTAATTTATCAATAAGATTTTTCTTTTCTTTTATTAACATATCTCTTAAATCAATATCCAAATTAGCAGGTGCAATATGTCCTCTTTCAACAAAAGTTTCTTCATAGGTTATTTTTTCAGTTATGTTAGTAAAAACGATTTCTCCGTTTTTAACTAAAGCTTCAATACTATACTCTGTTCCACCAACATACTCTTCCGCTATATGTTCACGATTTAACTTTCTTGAAACCATGTTATTAGAAATTTCATTTGCATTAGTTGTTCTTTCCCAAGCCTCCTTAATATCACTTTCTTTAGCAATTTTACTTATTCCTATACTAGCTTGTAGGGTGGCTGGTTTAAATATTAATGGATTTCCATTATAAAATTCATATAATTCTTCAATAGTATTAATCTTTTTAAATCTAGGATGTGGAATACCATACTTTTCACATGCATTTCTCAAGAGGCATTTGTTAGTAAGTATCTTACCATTTTCAGCACCTATTCCAGGTAATCCTAATATTTCTGAAATTTTCGCTGTAGCTCTAACTGAATAATCCCTTGCTGGCAAAACTCCATCAAAATGTAGTTCATCATTCATTTTTTTAACAACCTCTACATATTCATCCGATTCTAAGTACTTAGCTAAAATTAACTTTTTCAATACTGGATTTTTAACTTGATCAAGTTTATTATTCTTACAAATTTCTTCTTCCTCTATAGCATAAACTTCAATATCATCCCTATGTCTAAGTTTGTTTAATATACTAACTGAAAGACCTATCATCAAAATTCTTTTTACTTTTACATTCATTTTTTATACCTCCTTACTTTTGTTTAATTTTTTTACATATTTTCAATATAATTTCTATTTACATATTTGTCAAGAAAAGTTTGTTTTTTTTTAAAAAAATATTTTTTTCTACTCTTTTTTTAATTAACATAATATTTTTCTCGTGTGTTTTTTTCTTTTTTCACTTTTCATTAATTTTATTTTTTAATTTGAATTCATTTGACATTTTTATTAATCTTCAAAACTCTATGTACCGATACTTTTATTTTTTCTAATTATAAAGTAAATTTAGTTATAAAAAAAAATGATTTTTGAAAAAATCAAAAATCATTTTTTAACATTAATTTAATTCTTATTTTATTTTAATACAATGCTTATTCCACCTGAGAAGCCGCTTCAACTTTTAGCAACTTATCTTGTTTCACACAAAAAATCTTTAATAAATACATAAGGAAAGATGCTATCATTGCAATAACAAATATAGCAATCCATATATAAGGGAAATCAAAATTCTCCACTAAAACTCCTCCAACTAATGTACTTAAAGATGTTCCAGCCCAATAAACAATATTTTGAACTGCACTTATTCTTCCCCTAAAATTAGCAGGACTATTATCTGCAACAAAAACACCAACACTTATGGTACAGATAATTTCTCCTATACTCCAAATAAATGTAGAAAGGAAAAATCCTAAAGTTGAATCTACAAAGGCAAGCATTCCATAACCAAAAGCAAAACATACTCCTGACAATGCCATAGATGTTAAAGTGTGATATTTTTTTATTAGTGAAGTTATAAATATAGTAAACACTACAACAGTTAAAGCATTTATACTCATCATATCGCCAAATACTGCAGATCCTGTATCAGCAAGTGCATTATTAACTGTTAAAGGTAGCATAAATTTATGTTGTGAATATACAAATTGATATACAAGGAATAATATAAAAAATGAAAGTAGCTCTGGCTTTTTAAATAATAATTCTATAATATTACCCTCCTTAGCCTTCTCATTTATATCACTTGCTTCCTCTTCATTTACTTCATATGTATCTTTTCCATTTATATTTTTAAATACTAAAACAACTGCAAGTAATGATGTTATTCCATCTCCAATGAAAAAAAGTGGCAAATACTTATTGAATAATAATCCTGCTATAACCGGACCTATAGATGCTCCAACATTCATACATAAATAATTAAGAGATATTCCAGACTGTCTCTTCTCCTTTGGTAGATAATCTATAATAAGAGCCCCAAATACAGGTCTTACAAATCCATTAAAAAAAGTACTAATAAAAATAAGTGCTATTGTTAAATACTTATTTGTAGAAAATGCACATAAAATAAGTAGTACACCAGAAAGCCCCTGCCCATACAAATATACTTTTTTTCTTCCAATATAGTCAGCTAATTTTCCTCCTATAATTGAAGCAGGTATACTTATTAATGATGCACATGTTACTAACATTCCACTCATAACTATGGACATATTTAATTTTTTAGTTAAGAATAATGTTAAAAAAGGAATTACAAAATCCCCAAGCCTATTAATTAGCGTTGCAAAACACAGTATATATACTGGCTTTGTCAATCCCTTATAGATATTAATCGTATTTCTCATCTTTTATCCCCCTTAAATTTATTACGATCTGTTAAGTTATATGAACATTGCCTTTCTCACCTAAATTCACATAATTTATTAAGCTCTTTTTCATAACTGCTTAACAGAATCATTTACTATATATCAATTTATTGATATTCTATTCTGTACTTATTTCACACATCATTTACTTACAAATTAATCCTTTTAATGTTTTTTATTTCCATATTACACTGTTTTTCTATTTATGTCAATTTTTTTACATAAAGTTCTTTTATATTTGTAGAATTAATAGTATTTTTGAGTAGAAGTAATAAATATAATTAAGTATTTAAATAATTCTAGAATTAATAAAGGCTGTAGATAAATGATTTATAACCACTTATCTACAGCCTTAAATTTAATCTATCCCTATGATTTTGCTTCTATACTCCATAAGTACAGTATCACTCCATCTTCCATCACTAAGTTTAGCTATTTTTTCTCTTGTTCCAATTTCTCTAAAGCCACAGCTTTTATGAAGCTTTATACTTCCTACATTATCTATAATAATTGATGAATAAAAACTCCATACTCCCTCTGCTTCTGAAACCTTTATAGCCTTAGTCATTAAGGCTTTTCCAATCCCTTCATTTCTATACTTTTCATCTATGTATATACTTATTTCCACTACACCTGAATAAACACGTCTGCTTGATGTAGGACTTAATGCCACCCATCCTAAAACTTCATCTTTATCTACTGCCACAAGCCTACCAAACTTTAAGTGTCCCTTATCCCATTCTTCAAAAGTTGGACATCCAGTCTGAAAAGTAGCAATTCCTGTTCTTATCCCTTGAAGATAAATCTCCCTTACTTTATCCCAATGCTTTTCCGTCATATTAATTATTCTATATCCCATATTTACCTCCATTTTATTTACAACACAACATATTTTAAGAGTGTATTTCAATTAATTTTAAACTAAAAATTCTAATTCCTTTTTAAGCTCGTCACTTATTTCAACTAAAGGAAGTCTTACTTCTCCTGAATCTATAAGTCCCTTCTTACCTAATAAGTACTTAATTGGAGTTGGATTTGGTTCCTTAAATAATAATGGAATCATCTTAGCTAAGTCTTTCCAAGTTTCTAAAGCTTTCTTATGATCATTATTTTTTATATCATTATAAACTTTAATAAAGTCCTTAGTATGAAGATGTGCTGATGCCATAACTCCTCCATTTCCTCCAAGAAGCATTGAATTATAGAAGTACATATCTTCGCCTGATAATACACTAAAGTCTTTAGGTCTGTTTAATAAAAGATCTATAGTCTTATTAAAATCACCTGATGCATCCTTTACTCCAATTATATTTTTCTTCTCTGCTAATTTAAATAATGTTTCATTTTCAATATTTTTTCCTGTTCTATAAGGAATATTGTATAATACTATATCTAAATCTGTATTTTCTGAAATAGCATTAAAATGTTCATAAATTCCTCTTTGATCTGGTCTATTATAATATGGACTTACTGAAAGTATCCCTTGAACACCATGTTTTTCTACCACTTTTACTTTATCTATAACAGCCTTTGTATTATTTCCACCAACTCCTGCAAAAACCTTAATCTTATCTTTGCATATTTCTATAGTTTTATCTAATACTTTTTCATATTCAAGTTCTGTAAGGGTTGGAGTTTCTCCTGTGGTTGCAAGAGTCATAACCCCTGTAATTCCTTGGCTTATGTAATGATTTAATAATTTTTCATAGGATACTAAATCAACTTCTCCTTCTTTAAATGGCGTTACTATTGGTAACCAGATTCCTTCAATTTTCATTTTTTCTTACCTCCATTAATTAAGGTAAGGGCAATTTCAAAAAATAAAATCCATCATATAAACACTTATGATGGACTAAAATCTTCACTATAACAAACTAATCTTTTTAAAATTGTAGCCCTCCACTTTCGTGACAGTTATGCATATATTTTATGCATACCCAGGATAACTCTCTCTGCATAAAGGTTATTATCCTTCGGCCATCATACCTTTCTTCTATTTTTTACAACGCGTGCCCGCTTAAATAGAATACTCTTTATAAATGGCGCCTCTACCTTTTTTATTTTAATTTTATTTTTTATTATTTATATATTACCTCTTTTTAAAATATATGTCAATTAATTACTTGAGCCTAAAAGTCTTTGGTGCATATTTATATATAATAATAAATGATATAGGAATAAATAATACAGTAATAGCTATAATACCAGCTGTAAAATATTGAGGAGCAGTCTTAATTTTGCTGCATCCAGAACATGCAGCATACATAATAAAATTAACTAAAGAAAAGACAGGGCTCTTAACTTCTAAATCTTTAGTATAAGGCTGAAGAATATAATACATAAATACACTGTATATACTGAAAAAACATGATAAAGATACAATGGATATAAGCACTGGAACTACCTCTATAAAGTATGAACCCTTTCCAATAATAAATATAAACAAACTAAATTCTACAACTAATAAAGCTGTATGAATTGAATTATAAAATAAAATCTTTTTAATTCTGCTTTTAAAGTTTAATAATATATCTTCTTTTCTCTTATAAAATCCATATCTCAAAAGAGCTAAGTCACAATTATAAAACATAGCTTTAGTTATTCTTTCTGTAGATGATAAAAAGTACATTATAAACACAAAAACAGGAAGCATTCCTTTAACGCCTTCAAATAACTCATCTGTATTCTCTTCAGTAAACATCTTCGAAAAAATTGTAATACCTATAAACACAACAGTAATTACTATGCATTTTATTTCAATAGATCTTTTTACAAGCTTATTATGTCTGAAAAAGAAAATACTATTTAAATATTCATATCCTTCTTTAGATTTAAACCTTTTAGTATCTAGCAGTTTCTTATTTACTTTTTTAAGCTTTACACTATCAAATTCACTATCTTCCCTTACCTCTTCTACTGATTTTATCTCACTTTTTAAAAGCATAATACATGCAATATCTTTATATCTCTTAAAATGCATTATTCCCATAGAAGAAAGTCCTGCTAATATAATAAAAGCTATAAGCACAATTAAATTTTCTACTAAAGGTTTAAAGTCAAATATAAACCCTAAAATTGCTGGTGCATATCCTAAAATAGGCACAATAATATAGCTTAGACCTACAACTACAGAATTTTTAACAATAATAAAATTAAACTTACTAAATAAAATGAGATTTATATACTCACCTATAAGTCTTAAAGAACTTAATATAACAAGAAGCTTTAAAGGACTTGGAATTTTAAAAATGAGCATAGCAGGTATAAAGAATATAAAGTCTCCTAAAATTTTCATCATTATCATAAGAGTATAATATTTCTTAGGGTCCATTCTTAAAACCTTAATAAACTTATAGTTTTCTTTTCTATCACTAAACACTGCTGTATTAAAAATAGAACCAAATACACAGCAGAAAATAATAAAAAACTGTAATGATGCATTATTTATATTACACTCAAAAAGAAACTTATTTATAAGAAATGCAGGCGCGTATATAAATAAGAACACAAATAGCATCTTACCTATAAATTTAAATAAAATCTTTTGTATAAGTCCTATAATCCCATAAATATATTTACCTTCAGTATTCTTATAAATATTATCCTTTATTAGATCTCCTAAGTAAGGAATCCTTTTTAAATAGTATATTGATTGATTTCCCTTTTCTGCAAAGGAATATTTAAAGAAAGTCATTAATGCATTTAACATTATTCTTCCTCCTTTAATATTTCCATAATCTTTTCTTCAAAGTCTTTATCATGAATTATATTATTATCCACCTCTTCTAAAACTCCTTGATTTAAAACAACAATTTCATCACAAAGATCTGTGGCTAGCTGCAGAATATGAGTTGAAAATATTATTATATGCTCACTT
The DNA here is from genome assembly GCF_900116755.1 of Clostridium sp. DSM 8431. Classification (GTDB taxonomy): domain Bacteria; phylum Bacillota; class Clostridia; order Clostridiales; family Clostridiaceae; genus Clostridium. The sequence goes on along the minus strand of NZ_FPBY01000014.1, from coordinate 10,861 downwards.
TTAAGTTTCTTTAAAAGATTTTTAATTTCTAAAGCTACAACTACATCTAAAGAAGTTAGGGGCTCATCTAGTAAGATTACTGGTGGTCTTAAAATAATAAAAAGCATCATTTGAAGCTTATTTTTCATACCTTGAGAATAATCTTTAATAAGCTTGTACATATCTTCTTTCTTAAAATCTACTAATTCAAAATACTCTTCAATGGTTAAAGGCTCTTTTATAAGTTCTTTATTAATGTCTATATAAAATTTAATAAATTCATAACCAGTTAGAAACTCTGGAAGAACAGGCTCTGAAAAGCAATATCCAATTTTATCGTAACTTAACTCCTGCTTTTCTTCTCCATTTAATAAATAGATATTCCCTTCATTATAGTTAATTTCTTTACTTATACAGTTAAATAAAGTAGTTTTACCAGCACCATTTCTTCCAAGAAGGCCATATATCTTTCCTTTTTCAAAAGAAAAGCTGGCTTTCTTTAAAACTTCCCTATCTGCAAAACTTTTTTTTACATTTTCTAAAATTAATTTCATCTTTTCACCTCTTCCAAAAAATATTACCAAATATTATTTTAAAATTCTAGTGTTTTATGGAATTTATTAAAAATGTTATTTAAAGTTTTTTATATTTTTATCATAGCCTTAAAATCATTTTATTTTAATATTTCATTTACAACAAAAACAATTTATATTAAAATTGCTCTAAATAAGGATAGTATTAAACAACTACTTTTTTCTGTCTTTATTATTATTTTTAAATATAATCAGATTTTAAGGAGATTATGTAATGAAAATTAAAATAAACCATACTACTTTGACGGAAAATACTTTATTAAACTTTTTTTATAAATTAGGGATAACTTCTACTCTTGCATTATTCATGCTTAAAATATTTATTAAAGCCCCTATTAGCTGGCTTTCAATATTTCTTTGTTTATGTAGTAGCTTATATTTAAATAAACAAAGAAATAATGCATCCAAGTAATAAAAATCCAAAAAAGATGCTATACAGTACCTTTGTATAACATCTTTTTAATTTCTAATCCTCTATTTGTTTAATTTATCAGCAGTTACAATTCTACATCTATCTACTTTATAAAAATTGCTTTTTTAGCAGCTTTATCAGCTAAATCATTATAAAAATCATCGCTATGTCCTTTAACCTTAATAAAATAAATATTCAGTTCTTTGCTAGCCTTTTCTATAAATCTAACATACTCTTGGGTATATTCATTCTTTGCTTTCCATTCACCTGCCGCCCATAAAGATATATTCTTTAAATCATGATATATAGCAATATTCTTTGCTCCCTCTTCTCTTGCTTTCTTTATAGCAAGTTTAGTTGCTTCTAATTCTCCAACTATGTTCCACTGATCCCATTTATCATACCCTGATTTTGAATATGTATCATATAAATCATTGTCTCTTAAAACTATAACTCCTGACCCATATGTCTTAGTAAACCTGTCATAGCTCCCATCAACAAATGCTACAAATTCATATTTCTCTTTTATAACTTTAGGATCTATAAATTCTCCTGTTCTTTTAACCTTTGCAGTACTCTTTATAGGTTTTACATCATATCCTTTTTTAACTACTGTTTTACTCTTAGTTTTTGATGAAGCCTTCTTATCACTCTTTACAATCAAATTAGGATTTATATATTTAAGTGCTGCTATTTTACCTTTAACTTTTTTATACTCAGCTCCTGAATAACCATTAATCTGTTCTTTACATTCTTCCCAAGTACTATATAAGCCAATCTTTCTACCTTCCTTAACTGCATAGTATATTGCCTTATCGTCTTCTGATTCATGAATGCTCTTTATAATATCTTTTACTTTTTTCTTTTCAACAGTTAAGTTATTCATATAAGCTTCTGCATCTTCTTTTGTTTCAAAACCTTTAAATTTTGCCTTTGAATATCCAGAAACACTTGCTAAACATTCAGCCCATGTGGTAAATATACCATTTTTTCTCCCTACCTTTACAGCATAAAACTTTTTCTTTGACATATCTTAATCTCTCCTTTTTGGGCAAGTATGTTTATATTGTATATATTTTATCATTCATAAGTATATTTGTATATTAAAATAAAGCAGATACTCATAATCAAGTATCTGCTTTATCTATTTCTATCCGTTAATACATGTTAATATTTTACTCTAAGATACTATGATTTCTGCATTTTTCTTAATTTCACTAACTTTACTTATAATACTCTTAGCATCATTCATATTATCTTTAAATAATACTGCAAGGCTTCCTACTGTTCTAAATGGGTCTTCCATTAATACTTTATTATCATCAATAAGTCCATTTGCAACAACATAGTCTACTATTAACTTTACAAAATGTATTTGCTTTGAATTTAAATTCTCACTATTTAAAAATTCTGAGAACACTTCATTAGCTACAGCTCTATCTAAACCTACCATCTTTCTTACAAGCTTATTTACAGGCATTTCACCAAATTCTTTTTTATAATCATCTTGTGTACCAAGCTTCTGCCACATTATTGTTTCAAGAGTTTGTAAATCCTGCTGTGTAAGCTGCTTATTATTTTTAAGCTTAAATATAGCAAGTTCATCACCATGCTCTTTTAAATAATATTCAACTTTTTTTCTATAGTCTTTAAGATCATTTGCATTATAAATAGCATCATGTGATTCTTCTGCTATAATCATATCATCAAAATGAGTATAATATATTGTTTGAGTTTCCCTTTGTAGATACTTAAGAAGTTCTCTTAATGCTTCTCTCACATCATCAAGTTCAAATATATCTACATCTTCCCAGAATTCTTCAGTTCTAACTTTGTCTATAATATATTTTTGTTCTTGAACCTGAGGTATTGTTCCTAATTTAGCAAGACTTTCTGCTGTTTTTATAACACTCTTAATTATTTTTGTAGCATTATTTCCTTGTAGCCTTGCAAGTTCAATTGTATACATAACAAGGTCAAACCTCTTTGCAAGTTCATCATCTTTTAGAGATGTTATAAGTGGAGAAATATATTCTTTTATTTCCTTTGTACTAACTACACCAAGACTATTCCACTCTTCAATATTTTTATACTTATGAACATACTTTAAGTTCATTCTTACTCTGAAATTATCTTCATTTAAAATATTAATTGAATCCAAGCAATTTGTTAGAAGTTCTTTTCTATAGTTAATATACTCTTCATCATCATATCTCATATCTTGAAGTTCTTTTATCAAATCTACTTTTAAGTTATATATTCTCTCACTTAAAGTTTGTCCTAAATTACCTTCATATCCTTTTGGATTAGCTCTAAAGAATTCAAAGTTATTACAAAAATCAAATATTAAAAATCCTTCTTTATCTTGTCCAACTCCCATTAAATCTGGACATAATCGTGTTCCTCTACCTATCATCTGCCAGAACTTAGTCTTTGACCTTACTTTTTTAAAGAAAACAAGATTTAATACTTCAGGTATATCTATTCCTGTATCAAGCATATCAACGCTTATTGCAACTTGTGGATACTTATCCTTATCTGAAAAATCATCTATTAACTTGTCCACATACTTCACTCTATTATCAATAACCTTTGCAAAATGTGATCCAAGCTCAGGAAATAACTTATCAAATCTCATTTTTATAGCTTCTGCATGTCTATGATTTTTAGCAAATATTATTGTTTTTCCAAGCTTTTCATTACCTTCAATTCGTAATCCTTTTTCCATAAGCTTGTTTAAAACAAGGTCAATAGTATTAGCATTAAATAACCATTCATTTATTGCTATATTACTTATTTCTTCATCTATATTTTCATCATCATCAAATTTTTCTTCAAACTCTGCCTTATCCTCTTCAGATAATTCATCATACTTAATGCCATCTTCCATTATTTTAGATTTTATTTCTAATGTTTTATAATCAACAAGATATCCATCTTCAACAGCTTTTTCAAGTTCATATGCATATGTAGGCACACCATTTTCCATATCAAAAATTGAATAAGTATTCTTATCAATTTCATTCCTTGGAGTAGCAGTTAATCCTAATAATAAAGCATCAAAATAATCAAAGATAGCTTTATACTTTTTATAGATACTTCTATGTGATTCATCTACTATAATTAAGTCAAAATGGCCACAAGTAAATAATCTCTTTCCATCTTTAGATTTTGTATCATCTATTGCATTCATCATAGTTGGATAGGTTGAAAAAATCATTCTTGATTCTTCTGGCTTATCCTTGCTATCTAATAAATTACATAAAGATAAATCTGGCATAAGCTTAGAAAAATTCTTCTTAGCTTGTTTTACAAGAGCAGTTCTATCTGCTAAAAATAAAACATTTTTAATCCAGTTATTTTTACTTAAAACATCAACTATAGATATAGCAGTTCTTGTTTTTCCTGTTCCAGTTCCCATTACAAGAAGGAACTTTCTCTTTCGCTTTTCTAAGTCTTCACAAACAGCTGTTATAGCTTCTTTTTGATAATATCTATTTGAAATATCATCATTAATAGTTATATTCTTAAGGCTCTTTCTTCTGCTTCTTCTATCTATCATTAATTGAAGTTCATCCTTTTTGAAGAATCCATAAACTGGTCTTTCAGAATAACCATTATAATCATCCCATATATAAGTTTCAAAGCCATTAGTATAGAATATAATTGGTCTTACACCATACTGTTTTTCTAAACAATCAGCATAAAGCTTAGCCTGATTTCCTCCTATTTTAGGATCAGCACTTACTCTCTTAGCTTCAACTACTGCAAGGGGCTTTCCATTATCTCCATAAAGAACATAATCGGCATATCCCTTTTCTGTGCTGTTAGGCATTCCAAAAAGCTTAACCTTTTCATTAACATCCTTCTTAAAGTCCCATCCTGCAAGTTTTAACTCTACATCTATATAAATCTTTCTTGTTTTAAACTCACTGATTTCATCAACTTTAAAATCATAGTTTTCAGTATTTTCTTTTCTCTTAGCAGTTATTTCTTTTCTAAGCTCTTCATTTTCTTTTATAATTTCTTCTAATTTTCTATCCTTAGAACTCAGCCTGTCATATAGATCCTTTAATTCATCTGGTCTCGTTCTACTTTCTCCATCAGCCTTTAAAAGAGCACTTTCATCAAAAGATTTTTCTTTAAAATCTTCACCATAACAATAATCAATCCAATTAATAAATTGATATAAATTATGTAGAGAAAGAACTGCCTCTTCTCTATTTATATTAGAACTCGTATGAACAGCCACATTTCCAAGCTTAATAACGTACTTAAGCATTGGCAGCATTTCAGAATCAATAAGTTCAACAAAGCTGTTATTGTGTATTAAACTGCTTATTTGATCCTGATATGGCAAATTCAAATCATCATCATGTGCATAAACCCATTTAACAGCAAGCTCTAATGCACGCCTGCTTAAAATAGCTGTTGTAGCTGGGCTTACTACAATACTTTTTTCTGCTTCAATACAAGCATTACTGAAGCTTGAAAATTCCTTTTTGAACTTTAGAAACTCAAAATTAGTACACATTTATACTTAACCCCTCCCCATTTATTTAAAATTATCTATGCTAATTTTATTTCAATTCCATTTTCATTTAATCCCCATTCAAGAACTTCATATTCACAATATAATGAAGCCGCATCTGGCTTAACAAAAAGTTTAGGTGTTAAATGCTTATGTTTTTCATAAAAATTCTTAGCATATTCATAATCATTGATACATAACTCTGCTCTGCTATCTCTATAATATAACTTATTTAAACAAGTATTATTATCACTTTTTCCTGATTCATTTATAAATAATCTCACTTCATCCTCTATAACTCTATACCATCTCATATATCCCTTAGACATGGCGATTTCTTCTTTTCTTAAGTTACTTCTTAGTTTTTTCATTAATGTATAACCTCTCATTTCTATTTAATTCTAAAAATCTTTTATTACCTTAATTAAATAATTCACCCTTAAATGCTCTTTGCATTAATGAATTAAAGTTATCTTCTAATTCCTTTAAGCTTTCCTGTATTTGAAGTTTTAATTTATCTACTTGTTGAACAAAATCTGCAAACTGGTTTTGAAGATTAATTGGTGGAATGGGAACTTCTAAATTTAGAATATCCTTATTAGCTATGTTTGCCTGTCTCACACCTCTGCTAATTCCTGTTAATCTTTTTTTTATCTCTGGCACTTTTAATATATAAGTTAAATAATATTTGTTCAATGAATTATTAGATAGTATTTCTAATTTTGCATTACGTTGATTTAAATAATATTCATTATAATCATTTCCCATAATGCACACATTACCATAATCATTTTTGCCAACAGTTCCTGTTAAAGAAATAACTAAATCTCCAGGTTTTATTAAATATTTATTTAATCTATTATCTCTTTTCCAAAACATTAAATTTGTAGATTTAAAATAACCCGCATTAATATTTCCTATTTTTAACACTGGAATACCTTCTTCAACAAAATCTGTACTCTTAAAAGCATAACCACCTACAACATCTATTAATTTATACATACTAACTAAATCCCAATTTTTTGAGTTGGTATTAACATTACCAAACATCTCAATAAATCTCGATTTGACTAATTCATCTAAGGCTTCTATTTGAGCTTTTCTTTTATCTATTAATTCTTGGGCTTTGTCTAAAACTTTTACTATTTTATTTTGTTGTTCTAATATAGGTAATGCAATAACTACTTGTTTTAAATACTTAAAATGCCTACTGTATCCATTACTTGGTAATTTTACATTTTGCAAAAAATAATAAACATATCTTACATTAAATCTTTTTATATCTAATTTAGGCTTTAGTAATTTAACTCCATCAGCACCAATAAAAATAGGAGCATCAATATATTTTATACTTCGTGTATGATCTCCAAATATCAAAAATGGATATTCTTGTTTATATATACCATCTTTATCATTTGTATAGCCTGCTATTTCTGATTGTCCTTGATCTATAATAAGATATTCACCTTCTTCAAGATATTGTTCTTTCTTTATTTTTCTTGCATTCTTAGTATCATCTTCAAATATATCCAACAAATTATATAATTCCCATTTTAAATTTTCATTTACACTTTTTAATATTTTGTTATTTTGAAATACATTATAATCCATGACTATACTCCAATCATTCTTTCTAACTCATCTATTCCAGCTTGTATTTCCTCTTCAAGCTTTCTAACTCTCTCCAAAATAACTTTAGGTTCATCATATACCACTTCTTCGTATTCAATTTCCTTATACTTATTTATAGAAAGGTCATATCCATTTTCTCTTATTTCTTCTACATCTACAAAGAAGCTTTGTTCTGTTCTTTTTCTTTCTACTTCTTTATCTAAATTATTAAATCTTTCTATTATATCAGGAATATCATTTTCATCTACGGGATTTCTCTTATCGTCAAGTGAGCGACCATCAGCTTTCATGTCGTAGAACCATACTTTATCAGTTCCGCCTGTACCTGTTTTTGTGAATATCATTATTGCTGTTGATACTCCTGCATATGGTTTAAATACTCCGCTTGGCATAGAGATTATTGCTTCAAGTTTATGATTTTCTACTATTTCTTTTCTTATTGATTTATGTCCACCTGTTGAACCAAATAATACTCCATCTGGAACTATAGATGCACATCTACCACCTGTTTTTAATATTCTTAAGAATAATGCTAAGAATAAAAGTTCAGTTTTCTTTGTTTTAGTTGTCTTTAAAAGATCAGCACTTACTGCTTCATAATCAAGGCTTCCTTTAAATGGTGGGTTAGCTAATATTAATGTGTAATCTTCACTGTCTGTATTAACTTCTGAAAGTGAATCTTTATATTGTATATTAGGATTATCAACTCCATGAAGCATCATATTCATAGCTCCAATTTTAAGCATAGTTCTATCCATATCAAATCCATTAAACATCTTATTATTAAAATGATCTTTTAATCCCTGTACTAAGAATAAGTCACTATGTTTTTCTCTTAAATACTCTTCTGCTCCAACAAGGAATCCTGCTGTCCCCATTGCTGGGTCAACTATTATGTCCTCTGGTGTTGGCTTCATAAGCTCAGCCATCATCTTTATAATATGTCTTGGAGTTCTAAACTGCCCATTTGTTCCTGCTGTAGCTACTTTTGATAATAAGTATTCATAAAGATCACCTTTAGCATCCTTATCACTCATATCTAAATTATCAATAGCATCAACTATTTTTGAAAGCATAAGTGGCGTTGGTATTTTAAACATTGCATCTCCCATATATCTTGAATATGCAGACTGCTTATCTCCATGAATATTCTTTATAAAAGGAAATACTTCTTCAGAAATTATTCTATACATTTCCCCTGCTTCTTCATTTTTAAACTTACTCCATCTCAAATATTGTTTATCACTTGGAAACATTCCTTCAAAAGGTATTCCAAGTAATTCTGCATTACTTTCTTCAATGATTTCATTATCATCTAAGTCTTTTATAAATAAAAGATATGTAAATTGTTCTATTACTTCTAATGGATTAGTAATACCACCAGTCCAGAATGTTTCCCATATTCTATCTATTTTACTTCTTAATTCTCCTGTAATCATTTTCTTCCTCCAGTTTGTTTCATTCATTATTATTTTACTATATTCAACATATTTATTCTATTAATGTTTAAAAATAAACTATGCCATCTCATTTCGCTTAAGCCTGAATTATCTAACATTATAAGCTATATAAATAAAGATAGCCATTAAAATCAATACTATCTTTATTTATAATTATAGAAGACTTGCTAACATACATTTTATTTTCCATTTTCAAAATCTATAATTTCTTTAACCAAATAGTAGAACCAGATTACACAAAGTCATATAAAAATCCTGTTCATCTTTAGTTTTTGCTTTTTTAATTTTATTAGTATTATACACTATCTAATTATAGTAACTATCATCTTTCCCCATTACTATTTTCTTTGTACACACATCATCAAAATACCCAGTATGATCAACAATCAAAAAGCCCTTGTCACTTCCTAAAATATAATCCTTTATATATCCCTTCGACTCCACATCTAAATATGTAGCAGCCTCATCTAATATAACAAAATCATTTTCCTGAATTAAAACTCTAGCAAGAGCTATCTTTTGCATTTCACCTCCAGATATATTGCATCCCCCTTCTCCAATAGTACCTTCATTTTCTGTATTAATTCTCTCTATTACCTTATCTAATCCTAATGCCCTAATTACTTTTTCATACTTTTCCTCATCATAACTATCTATACCTGACAAAATATTTTTTTCAATGCTTCATTAAATACAAAGTTTTTCTGAACTGCATATGAAATATTCTTTACTAACGAACTTCTTTTTAATTTTTTTATATCAATACCATTAACAAGTATTTTTCCTGAGTTCACTGAATACAAACCAAGTATTAATCTTATAATTGTACTTTTACCACTTCCATTTGTATCTTGAAGTAGTACCTTACTTCCCCTTTCTATAGAAAAATTTAAATCATTAATTACCTTTTTCCCTTCTTCATATCCAAAGGCTACATCCTGAAATTTCATATCACTAATACTATCAATTTCAATGTCTCCAGAATTATCTTCATGATACAATTCTGAAAAAAAGAAGTTACTGGCTCTCTTTAGTGAAATAATTGCTGGCTGCAATATCAATACTGTACTGCTGTATGTAAACACTGGCTGATATATCCTACCAACATAAGCTGAAATAGCCATAAACTCACCAAGAGTAATTCTCCCACGTATAAAAATCCATCCACCTAATATATAAGTAAAAACAGTAAGTATATAATTTAATGAACTTATAGCTCCAGTAAAACCGTTAAAGGTATTGGATTGTTTTTTAGAATTCTTCATCATCTTAGAGCTATAATGTTCACTCTCTTCTAAAGAATGGGTCTTTATATTTTCCATTCCCGATATTGACTGATTTATCTTTCCTGAATAATCTGCTGAACTATCTAAAGATTTTTGTATTTGTTCTTGTAAAACCTTAGTTGTCTTTTTTATTATTATGAAGAATATAGGAATTGGTATGGCTATTATAAGCATAAATTGCCAATCTATTGAAACAACTACGGCTACAGCAAATATAAATTGAATTATTGATGATAAAATATTTAATGTTTGAGTAGAAAATAAGCTGTCAATTGAATTTATATATCCACTTTCATTCTTGTTAAAAAATATCATATCTAGAGTTAAAATTCCGCTATATATCTCATCTTTTAATTTTTTCAAAAGCTCTGTACTTAAATTTATAAAAATCTTCTGAGTCATAAAATCACAAAAAACTTTTCCAGCATAAATCACCAATAACAATACTGATAATATAACTATTAATTTAAAATTCTTATTACAAAAACCATTATCAATAATGTACTGAGTTAACTTTGCTGGCAGTATAGCTAAAACAGCACCAATAAGAAATAAAACTACTGTTAATAATGTACTTACCTTTCTTATTCTTTAAATAATCCAATATAATCTTATAAATGTTCTTCATATTCACTCCTTAAATTTATATATTTTTTCTTTTATAATACCCTTTAATTGAAAATATGTAAAACTATAACAAAATAATTTAAAATACTATAATAGTGCAAAAATGCTTGAATAATTTTACAACTGAATAAAATAAAAAAACATTTATGATAAATCTCTGTTATAATTAAGTTCCTACACAAAATTCAACAAGGAGATACATAAATGTTTCAGAACACAATTATATCAAACGAACCATCAATATACAAATTTTTTAATCAATTAAATTTTGATTTTTACTTAACAAATCCTCAGTTAAAGCATTTAGAAAATATCATGAATGCTATGATATCTAAAGGCTT
>NZ_FPBY01000114.1 GCF_900116755.1 Clostridium sp. DSM 8431 | reverse complement strand
ACCATCAAGCAATGATCTTATAAGAAGTATAGGTAAAATAATCAATCCTAAAAGTATTTTTATAACTGATAGTTTATATTCATACAAAACCTTGTCTTCCTATTGCAAGCTTAATCATATAGTCATTCCAAAGGGAAAGCATAGTTTCAAAGGTTTTTATCCTTATTTAAATATATTTTTGATAAAATTCAGGAATATCCATTATTTATACAGGGTAAACATCCTTATAAAATCAAGAATTTTAAAGGCCGTCCACCTATATTTGAATAGCTAGTTTTATTTATCACTCTATTTCATAATTGAGCCAAAAGTAATAAAAATCATAATAAATAATAAGTATAAATAATTTAAATATTATAAGATAATAAAATGAAAAAATTAGATTTTAATGTGGAAATTAATAATTAAAAAGTAAAGTATTTTATAAAATGGAAAAATATTATATAATAAATAATAAGCGCAAAATAATGGTCAGGGGTTGAGAAAATGAAAAAAAAATCAAAAAGTATGAGATTTTTCTTTTTAGTATTATTTGCTTTGACGTTACTATCTTTATCATATCAATTTTTATTAAGACCTATACTTAAAAAGAATATGATTACAGAAATAATAAGTCTTGGTATAACTTTTATTATTTTAGCAGCAGTAATTATAACTTTAATAGTAATTTTATCTTTAATCTTATATCTAATATTATTAAAAGTTCAGAAGGTTAAAAATAAAAGAATATGGAATAGACGTCTTAGAAAATCTATTTCAATATTAGTACTTCTTTTAATTATCTTAGGAGGCTTTACATATTATTCACAAAAAAATGCATATATTAAACCTTTATGCAATGAATATAAGGATATTATTCCTACAAGTATAGCAAATCTTGAGAAGGTAAATCTTAATAACAATGAAGAGTGGATAACTATTAGAGGAAAAGATAAAAATAAGCCTATTTTATTAGTTTTAAGTGATGGACCAGGTAAATCACAAATGTCATCATTTAATAAAGCTTTAGAAGATTTAGAAGATAATTTTTTAGTGGTAACTTGGGATCAATTAGGAACTGGTAAATCCTATAAGAAGGTAGATGACTTAAATATTGATAGATATGTTTCAGATGGTAATGAGCTTACTAAATATTTATGTGAAAAATATAATAAAGAAAATGTATATCTTTTAGGAAATTCCTTTGGAAGTGCATTAGGTATTCTTATGCTAAGGGATAATCCTGATTTATATAAAGGATTTATTGGGACAAGCTCCCTTATATCTGTTAAGAGAAATGAGGAATATAGATATAATAAGGCTATAGAGATAGCAGAAAATAATAGTGATGAAAAGGAAATAAGAAAATTAAAGGCTCAAGGAAAACCAGGTTATGATAAAAAAATGTATAAAAAGCAAAAGGTATACTATGATTATTTAAAGAGTAAAGAAAAGGAAGATAGAAAAATTTTAGATGTAGGAGAAAATAATTTATATAATATATTTTCATCAGAATATGGCTTATTAGATAAGGTAAATGTAATTACAGCAGAGAAGAAGACTTATGATAAGATATTTAAAAGTTACTATAATATAGATCTTATTAATGTAGCTAAAGAAGTGAAAGTTCCTATCTATTTCTTTCAAGGAAGTCATGATTATTTAAATTCATCAGATATTTTAAATGAGTATTTTAGTGTGCTAAATGCTCCAGATAAACAGATAGTATGGTTTGAAAAATCAGGATCAATACCTTGGATAAGTGAAAAAGAAGAATTTATTAAAAATATAAATAAGAAATTTTTAAACAAGTAAAGGATGGTACCTATAAACAAAACACTAGAAAAAAGTGCCTAGTTTATAGGTGCTTTTTAATATAATACTAATGTATATTTTTGGATAAAAAAATGGTTGAAATAAAATTTAATTGCTTGAGTAAAATCGATAAGTGGTTATAAATGGTAGAAAAACTGTAAATTACTTTGACGAATTTAAGAGGAATTTTATAGATTGGTATTGAAAAGCGAACTTTTTGAAGTAATTTTTTGGGTATTTGCATTATTAAAAGAATAATATAATAAAAATATGAAAAAAATAGAAAAAGTGTTGACTTAATAAAAAAATGGTAATATAATACACATGACAGGTAAAACATATAAGCTTAGTAAGAATATAAGAATGGAGTGAAAATGATGAAGATAAAGCTATTTGGTTTTATATCTGTAATTCTATTATTAGTATCAATTTCAGGATGTACAGAAAAAAGTAATACTATTGAATTATTAAATGTATCTTACGATCCGACAAGAGAATTTTATGAAGAGTATAATAAATGTTTTTCGAGATATTGGAAAGAAAAAACTGGACAAGACGTTGTAATTAATCAATCTCATGGAGGTTCAGGGACTCAAGGTAGAGCAGTAATACATGGATTAGAAGCAGATGTTACTACTTTGGCTCTATCTTATGATATAGATAAAATAAGTAAGTCAGGACTTATAGATAGTGATTGGCAGAATCGATTTAGTAATAATAGCTGCCCATATACATCAACTATTATCTTTCTTGTAAGAAAAGGAAATCCCAAATGTGTAAAAGATTGGAATGACCTAATAAAAGATGACGTATCAGTTGTTACACCTAATCCTAAAACTTCTGGAGGTGCTAGATGGAACTTTTTAGCAGCTTGGGCTTATGCTTCAGAAAATAATAGTGGGGATGAAACAAAGTGTAAAGAATTTATGAGAAAGCTTTATAGTAATGTGGAAGTTTTAGATTCAGGGGCAAGAGCTTCTACTACAAGTTTTGCAGAAAATGGTATTGGGGATGTATTAGTATCTTGGGAAAATGAATCTTATACAACAATTAATAAACTTGGAAGTGATAATTTTGAAATTGTTTATCCATCAATAAGTGTTTTAGCAGAACCGGCAGTATCTATAGTAGATAAGGTAGTAGAGGAAAGAGGAACAAGTAGACTTGCAAATGAGTATATAAATTATCTTTATAGTGATGAAGGACAAGCGATTGCAGCAGAAAATTACTATAGACCTTCTAATAAAGAAATATTAGAAAAAAATAGAGATATTTTTAAAGATATAAAACTTGTAGGTATTGATGACTACTTTGGAGGCTGGAAGAAAGTTTCTGAAAAGTTCTTTCAAGATGGGGCAATTTTTGATGAAATATATGACTTAGGTTAATGGTAAAAGGGGGCAAAGACATGAAGAAACATAATGAAGTTATTCCAGGTTTTAAATTTACTTTTGGACTAACTATTACATATTTAAGTCTCATAGTATTGATTCCTTTAAGTGCACTTATATTAAATGCAAGTGGAATTAAGTTTAGTGATTTTATTAACATAATAACAAATCCAAGAGTTATTGCAAGTTTTGGGGTAAGTATAAAATGTTCATTTATAGCAGCTCTTATTAATGCTTTTTTTGGAACTATCTTAGCTTGGGCTTTAGTAAGATATGATTTTCCTTTTAAGAGAATTTTAGATGGTGTTATTGATTTACCTTTTGCACTTCCAACAGCAGTTGCTGGTATTTCATTAACTACTTTATATTCACAAAATGGTTTCCTTGGGAAAGGCTTATATTCTTTAGGAATTAAATCAGCTTTTTCTGAGATAGGAATAATAATTGCTTTAGTTTTTATAGGAATACCTTTTGTAGTAAGAAGTATAGAGCCAGTTCTTAAGGAACTTGATAATTCTTATGAAGAAGCAGCAACAATGCTTGGGGCAGGAAGAGCAAAAATATTTTTAAGTGTAATATTTCCAGAAATATTATCTCCCTTAATATCAGGTTTTAGCTTAGCCTTTGCAAGGGGTATAGGAGAATATGGAAGCGTAGTATTTATTTCTGGTAATATGCCAATGAAAACAGAAATAGTGCCTATTTTAATTAAAAGTAAGCTTGAGCAATATGATTATAATGGCGCTACAGCTATTGGTTTAACAATGTTAATAGTTTCTTTTTTAATATTAGTAGTTAGTAATTTAATGGAACATTATACTAACAAAGCTGCAAAGGGGTAGTATTAAATGAAAGAAAGTAAAGTTTTAAAGTGGCTTACTATTGGAGTAAGTGTTTTATTTATCCTTGTAATGCTAATAATTCCTTTAATAGTAGTTATAACTGGAGCATTAAAAGAAGGTATTTATGGATATATAAATGCTATAGATAATAGGGAAAGCTATAAAGCTATTGAACTTACTATTTTAGTTGTACTTGTATCAGTAATTTTAAATACTATTTTTGGATTAAGTGCAGCATGGACAATAACAAAATTCAAATTTAAAGGAAAGAACATTTTAAATACATTAATAGATCTTCCAGTAGCAGTTTCGCCTATAATTGCAGGTTTGATGTTTATACTTACTTTTGGGCGAGGAGGAATTTTTGAAAAAGTTATAGGGGCAATTAATTTAAAAGTGATTTTTGCTGTGCCAGGTATTATACTTGCAACTATTTTTGTTACCCTTCCTTATATATCAAAAGAAATAATTCCCTTAATGAAATCTCAAGGAACTGATGAGGAAGAAGCTGCAGCAATGATGGGAGCAAGTGGGAGAGAGATATTTTTTAAAGTAACACTTCCTAATATAAAATGGGGATTAATATATGGAATAATTCTTTGTACTTCAAGAGCCATGGGAGAGTTTGGAGCTGTATCTTTAGTATCAGGGCATATAGCAGGAAAAACAAATACACTTCCTCTTCACATAGAAATTTTATATAACGATTATCAATTTGCAGCAGCCTTTGCAGCAGCATCAATTTTAATAATTATTGCAGTTATTATACTTGTGCTTAGAAATATAGTTGAATGGAAAACTCATAGGGAGGGATAGACGATGTATGTTGAACTTAAAAATATTAATAAATATTATGGTGACTATAAAGCTTCTAATGATATAAGTTTTGAAATTGAAGAAGGAAAACTTATAGGTCTTCTTGGTCCTAGTGGAAGTGGTAAAACTACAATATTAAGAATGATAGCAGGTCTTGAAAATTCAGACTCAGGTGACATTTTAATTGGAGGTACAAGGGTTAATGATATAGATGCTAGAAAGAGAGGAATAGGTTTTGTATTTCAGAACTATGCTTTATTTAAATCAATGACTGTTTTTGATAACATAGCTTTTGGTTTGAAAATTCAAAAAGCTAATAAAAAAGAAATAAAGGAAAGAGTACTAGAACTTATTGAACTTGTAGGTTTAAAGGGATTAGAAAATCGTTATCCCAATCAACTGTCAGGAGGACAAAGACAGAGGGTAGCCTTTGCAAGGGCATTAGCACCAAGACCAAAATTATTATTACTAGATGAGCCTTTTGCAGCCATTGATGCAAAAATAAGAAAAGAACTTAGAATGTGGCTTAAAGATATAATAGGACAGCTTAATATTACTAGTATTTTTGTCACTCATGATCAAGATGAAGCAGTAGAAGTTGCTGATGAAATTATAGTTATGAATAAAGGAAATATAGAACAAAAGGGTAAGCCAGCCGAAATTTATAAAAAACCAAAAACTGCTTTTGTGGCACAGTTTATTGGAGAATCAAGGGTTATAGAGAATTATGGTATTTTAAAAGGATTTGATTATGATGAAGGTTCAAAAGCAGTAGTTAGACCTGAGTTTATTCAAATAGGTAAAAATGCTAAGGAGATTCCATTAAAGCTAGCTTCAGAAAAGGGAATTATAAAATCTATTACTTTTAGAGGTAGGAGCCTTGAACTAGAAGTGAAAATTGGAGAGTTAGTCCTTAATGGATATAGAGGATTAGATGAGGAACCAGTTTTTGTAGGAGATGAAGTTTACGTTTTAGTTAATAGACTTTATATATTTGGGGATAAAGGTGCAAAAATGATAGAAAATAGCTTGAAGACAGATCCGATGCCTATTTATATATAGTAATTTTTGGGGGCGATTATGTTGAAAGTAGAGAAACTAAGGACTGATATTTTAATAATAGGGGGAGGAGCAGCAGGATGTTATGCAGCATTAACTGCTTCTAGAAAAAGTAAAGATAAGATCCTTATAGTTGAAAAAGCAAATATAAAAAGAAGTGGATGTTTAGCAGCAGGAGTTAATGCTTTAAATGCATACATTGTAAAAGGAAGAAGACCAGAGGATTATGTTGATTATGCAGTAAAGGATGCAGAAGGGATAGTAAGAGAAGATTTACTTCTTACTATGTCAAAAAACTTAAATAAGGTAACAGCAGATCTTGAAAAATTAGGGCTTGTAATTTTAAAAGATGAAAATGGTGAATACGTAACTAGAGGCAATAGAAATATTAAGATAAATGGTGAAAATATAAAGCCAATTTTAGCTGATGCAGTTAAAAACCTTCCTAATGTAAAAATACTAAATAGGGTTAATATTATAGATTACATAGTTGAAGATAATGTTATAAAGGGAGCCTTTGGAATTTCAGAAGAAGAAGAAATTTTATATGTATTTGAAAGTAAAGCTGTAATTTGTGCAACAGGAGGAGCAGCAGGACTTTACAAACCTAATAATCCAGGGTATTCAAAACATAAAATGTGGTATTCTCCTTTTAATACAGGTGCTGGATATGCCATGGGAATAAAACATGGAGCTGAAATGACTACCTTTGAAATGAGGTTTATAGCTCTAAGATGTAAGGATACCATAGCACCAACAGGAACAATAGCTCAAGGAGTAGGAGCAGCTCAGATAAATTCAAAGGGAGAAGAGTATGGAAGCAAATATGGAAATACTACTTCTGAAAGGCTTTATGGAACAATAAGAGAAAATATAGAAGGCAGAGGACCTTGCTATCTTAATACTAAGGGGATAAGTAAAGAAGCAGAGGAAGATTTATATAAAGCTTATTTAAATATGGCACCAAGTCAGACATTAAAGTGGATAGAAGAAGGCAAGGGGCCATCTGAGTTTAATGTTGAAATTGAAGGAAGTGAACCTTATATAGTTGGAGGTCATACAGCTTCAGGATATTGGGTTGATACAAAAAGAGCAACTACAATAAAAGGACTTTATGCAGCTGGTGATGTAGCAGGAGGATGTCCTCAAAAATATGTTACAGGGGCTTTAGTTGAAGGAGAAATTGCAGCAAATTCAGCTTTAGATTATATAAAGGATACATATATTAGTGAAATAGATAATGAAAAAATTGATGAAGAATATAAATTAGTTACTAAATATTTAGGAAAAAATGAAGGTTTATATAGTATTGATGAAATAGAAGAAGCAATGCAAACTGTTATGGATAAATATGCAGGAGGAATAAGCTGTAATTATGAGTTTAATGAAGACAAGCTTAACATTGCAGAAAGAAAAATAGGTGAATTAGAAGTTTTAGCTGAAGATTTAAAGGCTGAAGATATGGACGAGCTTATAAAAATTTATGAAATTAAAGAAAGATTAGTTGTAGCTAAAGTTTTAATAGCTCATTTAAGGGCTAGAAAAGAAACAAGATGGCATAGTTTCTGTGAAAATACTGATTACAGGTATAAGGATAATAAGTATTTAAAATATGTTAACTCAAGGGTTATTGATAATAAAATAAAGATTATCTTTAGAGATATAGTACAGAGGGGGAAAATATATGAGCATCAAGATTGATAAAAATTTATGTGTAGGATGCAGGAAATGCACAGAGGTATGTCCTGGTAATCTTATAAAAATAGGTGATGATAAAAAAGCATATATTAAATATCCTGATGACTGCTGGGGGTGTTCATCTTGTATTAAAGAATGTAAGTTAAATGCAGTGAAATTTTACTTGGGAGCTGATATGGGAGGAAGAGGAAGTACTTTGTCAGTAAAGCAGGATGGGGATATAGCTTATTGGATAATAGAAAAGAATAGCAATAAAAAAATAATTAAAGTTAATAAAAGAAATGCAAATGCATATTAAGGGGGACAAGAAAATGGATCATTTAGACAGATTAGAAGCAGAAAGTATTTATATTTTAAGGGAAGCTTATAAAAAGATAGGTAAGCTAGGAATGTTATGGTCAATAGGAAAGGATTCAACAGTTTTATTATGGCTTGCAAAGAAAGCATTTTATGGACACTGCCCATTTACTTTTATCCATGTAGATACAAAACATAAAATACCAGAGATGATAGAGTATAGAGATAGGGTAGCTAAAGAACTTAACTTAGATTTAATAGTACATACTAATGAAGAGGCTATTAAAAATGGTATGGGACCACACGAAGGAAGATTAAAATGCTGCAAAGCTTTAAAAACAGAAGGATTACAACAGGTTGTTGAAAAGTATAGTTTTGATGGACTTATAGTTGGGGTTAGACGTGATGAGGAAGGTTCACGTTCTAAAGAAAGAGTATTTAGTGAAAGAAATAAAGATTATGAATGGGATTACACTAATCAGCCACCAGAATTATGGGATCAATTTAAAACTGACTTCCCTAAGGGAAACCATATAAGAATACATCCTTTATTACAATGGAATGAATTAGATATATGGGAATATATAAAGAGAGAAAATATTCCAATAATAGATTTATACTTTGCAAAGAATGGGGAAAGATATAGAAGTCTTGGATGTGCACCTTGTACAGGTAAGATTAAGTCTGATGCAGATACTTTAGATAAAATTATTGAAGAGTTAAAACATACTAAAACAGGTGAACGTGCAGGAAGAGCACAAGATCAAGAGGATGCATATGCAATGCAGAAATTAAGAAAAGACGGATATATGTAAGAAATACTAAGAAGAAGTTTTAAGGGGGCAAAGTTTATGACAGATAATAATAGAGAAGTTTTAAATATAGTAGCAGTTGGACATGTTGATCATGGTAAATCAACTGTAATAGGAAAGTTACTTTATGATACACATTCATTACCTGAAGGAGCAGTTGAAAAGGTAAAAAGAATTGCTAAGGAGACAGGAAAGCCGTTCGAATATGCTTATCTTTTAGATGCTTTTGAAGAAGAACAAAAGCAAGGTATTACAATAGATACAACTCAAATTCAATTCTCAACAGAAAAACGAGATTATGTAATTATAGATGCACCAGGACATAAGGAATTTTTAAAGAATATGATTTCAGGAGCTGCTAATGCAGAAGCAGCCCTTCTTATAGTAGATGCTAAGCAGGGGGTACAAGAACAATCAAGAAGACATGCTTATATACTTTCTTTATTAGGAATTAAAAAGGTTTATGTTATAGTAAACAAAATGGATCTAGTTGATTATTCTGAGGAAGTATTTAGGAAGATAGTAAAAGAAATGGGGGAATTCTTAGGTGAGTTAAATGTACATCCTTTAAGCTACATACCAGTATCAGCTTTCTTTGGTGAAAATATATTAAATTCTTCAGAAAAGATGCCATGGTATACAGGACATACTTTAATAGAATCTATAGACTTAGTAGAAAAGGAAAAAGGAATTGAAGACAAATCTTTAAGATTCCCAATTCAAGATGTTTATAAGTTTGATAATAGAAGAATTATTGCAGGTAGAATAGAAAGTGGAAAATTAAAGGTTGGAGATAAGATCACTATTTATCCAGAAGGAAAAGAGACTACAGTAAGTTCTGTAGAGTATTGGGTAGAAAAAGACAAAACTGATGAAGTTTATGCAGGACAATCTGTTGGCATAACCGTAACTGATGAATTCTTTAATAAAAGAGGAGAAATAATTGCCTTTGAAAATGAAAAACCTGAAGTTTCAAATAGTTTTAGAGCTAATATATTCTGGATGGGTAAAAATGATTTAACTGTTGGTAAGAAGTATAAGATAAAGCTTACTACTCAAGAAGTTGAAGGGGAAATAGAAGAGATAGTAAGAGTTATTGATGCTTCAAATTTAGATAGCAGCAAGGCTAATACTACAGTTGCTTTAAATGATGTTGCAGAAGTTATTATTAAGACTAATGAAAAGGTAGCCTTTGATAAGTTTAGTGATATAAATATTACAGGAAGATTTGTACTTGTAGAAGGTTATGATGTTGCTGGTGGTGGAATCATTACTGAAAATGAAGGTCTTAAGGAAGAATCATTAAAGGGTGGATTTATTCATAATGGTATTAATGCTAGAAATGATATATTTGAAGAATATTATTATGAATCAAGAGACTTCTCACTTACAAAGGAAATTATAAATAATAATGTTTATACAATAGGTGATGAAGTTCCTTTAAAGGGTGATAGTTATGATTATCCAAAGGACTTAGACATTATAATATTTAGAGATGATGTTTATGTAAGTATAAGAAATGGTAAGGTTACTTCTCTTAATGAACTTGATTATTATGAATATAATAATGTACCTTTAGTAAATGGTAGAGGTTTTGGAATTAATGCAGAGACAAAGGAAGAGGTAGAGAAGCTACTTAAAGGATATGAAGAAATTCATGATAAGAATAAGGAATATGTAAATGATTATTTAAATCAATGGCTTGATATTGAGAAGTATAGAAAATTAGTATTTAAATAAAAAATGATTGTTACACTAAAATGGAACCTATAGAATAGATGATTAGAAGAAGAGAGTTTATTTATATAGGTTCTTTTTTCTTTTCGCTAATTTAATTGTTAAAAAGGTTTTAATTAATGTCAAAAGGAGTGTCTTGCGTTTCAATTTGTATTAAAATAAATACATAATATTACAAAAATGTAATAATAAAGCGTTAATGAAAAAGGTACATAAATAGTAATAAAAAATATAAATTTAGAGACCAGCTAATAATATTCAAGTAAATTAAGAAAATATTATTTTTTTAAAAAAGGGTATAACAAACAAACCATTTGTAAAATACGAACGGTTACAAAAAATGTAAATTGATTAAGCTACATTATTTTGAGAAATATTTTCTAAAAACATTTGCTTATGTATTTTAGGATTTCGTAACTCAAATGGAGTTTGGTTTCGAAGTACTGCAAAGATATAATTTATTAATTTGTGCATTATAGCAACTAAAGCAACTTTAGCTTTTTTGCCTTGCAAATTAACTTTATAGTATTCTAATAAAACGCCATTAATAGGAGTTCCATTACGAGTACATCTAATAGAAGCAAGTGCTGCTGAATATAAAGCTCTTCGACCGATACGAGTTCCGCGCTTTGAAATTTTACATTGATTGCCTTGGAATTTACCAGACTGATTAACAGA
>NZ_FPBY01000243.1 GCF_900116755.1 Clostridium sp. DSM 8431 | reverse complement strand
AAAAACTTACTCATAAAAGAATTGCTGGTTCTTAACTTTATCTATATCTGTTCAATTTTCAAAGACCAATTTATCTCGTCGCCCTCAAGCGACTTTTATATCTTATCACTTAAGCAAAACTTTGTCAACAACTTTTTTCAACTTTTTTAAAAATCAAATTGAAATTTGTTATTTCCTTTTGTTTCTTGTCTGCCTCAGCGACGTGTTTTATATTATCACTTTTCTAAGCTTAATAATTTGCTATTATCACTAAATAATAAAATTAAACTTAGTTTTCTTAAACATACTCTTTTTTACTTTGTTTTTCGTATATTGACACGCCAAGGTAAGTTTTCCTAATAAAATATAAATTTTATAACAAATCATACTTCTTATATAAATTATTTTTACCTTATACACATAAATACTTCAGAAATTTCTTAAAAATTGCATTAATTTCATCAATCTAGTATTTAGATTTAGCTCTTATAATTAAAATTCTTGTCTTAACATCAAAAAAGGACATTAGATGTTCCACTATCATCTAATGTCCTTTTTATAATTATACAAACCTCTATTTTAAATACTCATTAAAGAAACTTTCAATTTTACCAAAAGGAATAAT
Source organism: Clostridium sp. DSM 8431 (assembly GCF_900116755.1). Taxonomy (GTDB): domain Bacteria; phylum Bacillota; class Clostridia; order Clostridiales; family Clostridiaceae; genus Clostridium. The sequence goes on along the minus strand of NZ_FPBY01000243.1, from coordinate 3,011 downwards.
ATTCTTTTGATCATATAAGTCTACATGGGATGCCCCAGGAATAATTAATAGCTCCTTGTTATCTCCCTTTAACTTTTTAAATGCATCTTTACTAAAATAACATGAGTGTGCTTTTTCTCCATGAATCATAAGTACTGCATTTCTAATTTCTGAACTATTTTGTAATATAGGCATATTTATAAAAGATAATGCATGAGTTGTATTCCAGCCGCTATTTGAATTTAATGAACGTTCTGTATACCCCCTTTGAGTTTTATAATAATTAAAATAGTCTTTTACAAACTCAGGAGTATCTTTATCTATAGTATCAACAACCCCACCTGTTCTATCTATATGTCCATATTTATAGTCTAATGTTCTTCTTTCATTAAGCTGCTTTTTTAATTCATAACGGGCATTTTCATCCATTGAATCAAAATATCCATTTGCATTAACTCTAGTCATATCATACATTGTTGAAGCAACAGTAGCTTTAATTCTTGTATCCATTGCTGCTGCATTAAGAGCAAATCCACCAAAACCACATATTCCAAGTATCCCCACATTATCCTCATCTATAAAATCTTGAGTAAGTAGGAAATCTACAGCCGCACTAAAATCTTCTGTATTAATATCAGGAGAAGCAACATAACGCATTTCACCTCCACTTTCACCTGTAAAGGAAGGATCAAATGCTAGTGCTGTAAATCCTTTGCTTGCTAACTCATCTGCATAAAGCCCAGAAGCCTGTTCCTTCACAGCTCCAAACGGCCCACTTATTGCAATTGCTTTTAATTTACCATCATAATTCTTTGGTATATACAAATCACCAACAAGATTTATTCCATATCTATTTATAAAACTTACTTTTATTCTATCCACATTATCATTTAATTCAAAACTATATCCATTATATTTTGACTTCATTTTTTATTTCCTCATTCTACTTTATATTTTTATATTGATTATCATCTACTTCTTCTAACCATTCGTTACTTGTATTTTCTCCTGGTACTTCTATAGCTAAATGACTAAACCAGCTATCTGGAGCAGCTCCATGCCAATGCTTTACTCCTACTGGAATATTTATAACATCTCCAGGTGTCATAAGTACTGGTTCTTTACCCTATTCTTGATAATAGCCACGTCCAGATACACATACTAAAATTTGTCCGCCACCTTTATCTGCATGATGAATATGCCAATTATTACGACATCCTGGTTCAAATGTAACATTAAAAATTCCTACCTGTTTTGTAGAAAGTGGAGCTAAATAACTCTGTCCAATAAAATATTTTGCAAATGCATCATTAGGAGCTCCTATAGGGAATATCATTGATGCTTGATGTTTTGCTTTTTCATCATCTTCATCACTTTCTTCAAACCATATTTCTTTTGCCATTCTAAATACTGCCCATGCCTTAGGCCATCCACAATAAAATGCTGCATGTGTAATAATTTCTGCAATTTCTTCTTTTGTAATTCCATTTGTCTTAGCACTCATTAAATGATATTTAAAGGATTCATCTGTAAGTCCTTGTGCCATTAATGCCACTACTGTTACAAGACTTCTATCTCTTAAAGAAAGTTTATCTTCTCTACTCCATACTTCTCCAAAAAGTACATCATCATTTAATTCAGCAAACTTTGGTGCAAAGCTACCTAATTGCTCTCTTCCTGCTGTTTGTTTTACTGCCATATTATTATCTCCTTTTTACTTTTAATTTCTTTACTCATAACTTACCGTCAATTGAATTGTTTTAGGTAAGTTACGAACTATATTAATATCATCAAAATGACCAATTATCATAGTCTGACCATACTCTTTTGATTTTTCCTCACCATCATATAACAAAGCAAACCATCCATTACAAAGCATAATATCTCCATTTTTCCAACCAAGACTATACTCTCCAGGATCAAATCGTCCTCTTGCAACTTTTCCACAATAATCAATGCCTGAATCATGGCATGTTACTTTAAAAGGAAGTTTTCTCTCAAAATCCAGTGCCGTCTTTGTATTATTCAATATTGCTGGGATTTGAATATCTCCAACTTTAAGTAATATTTTTTTCATTTCAATTCTCCTATTGTTTTGCTATAATGTCCATGTGTGGTTTTAAACTATATCTATAGTATATAACCACCAAATCATTCAATCAATTTCCACTTAATTGCTTTGTGTGGTAATGCCACACTTTTTGTAAAAGTGGATATATAAGGAGATATTTGCAATGGAAAATCATCATGAAGAAAACCCAAGAGTTAAAAGAACAAGAGAATCTATTCAAAACGCATTTAAAGAACTAGTTTTGAATGGCAGATCTAAAGACATTAATGTAAAGAAAATAACTGAAGTTGCTGGAATTCATAGGAAAACTTTCTATCTTCATTACACATGTATAGAAGCTCTGTATGAAGATATAATTCAAAAGATTGTTTTAGATTATGGAAAAGAAGTTAAGAAGTTAACTATTCCATATGATTATTATGAACTAACAAAGGTTATGTTTGAATTTTATACATCAGATCCTTTTTACGAAAAAATGATAACCGATCCTAAATATCAAGACTTTTCAAATAAAATTATGGTAACTAATCTTATGCACAATCGCTATGATTATAATCCTTTTGAAAAATATACTGAAGATGAACAAATGCTTATTAATATGTTTCTTGCTAGTGCTTCAACAGATATTTTTAGACAATGGGTAAATAGCAATAAAAAAATCCCTATGAAAAAAGTAATTGAATTGACTGGTAGATTATTAGAAAATGGAGTTTCCTCTATGAGAAATTAAGAAATATCTGGCTAAAAGTTATTATTTTTTTGTTATTTAGATATACGAAAAAAGCGTTAGAATTACTTCTAACGCTTTTAGTTAATCACCTGGCAACGTCCTACTCTCCCGCACAGTCTCCCATGAAGTACCATCGGCGCTGTAGAGCTTAACTGTCCTGTTCGGAATGGAAAGGAGTGTTTCCTCTACGCCATTATCACCAGATTTGAGATGTTATCTCAAAATTGCACA
>NZ_FPBY01000093.1 GCF_900116755.1 Clostridium sp. DSM 8431 | reverse complement strand
TAGGCCGCAAAAGAACCTAAAAGCAAAATAATTAAATTGTATTTTAATATGAAGTTATTTTACTTTTAGAACCTTTTGCATGGCAAAACAAAGCTCAGCTTCCTGCGCTGAAAAGCGTGGCGTCAGCCATTTTGTTCTACTATATATTCACCTTTTAATGAGAAACATAATATTAACTATCTTTGTTGAAACAAAAAGTAAAAACTGTTAAAATATTACTGTGATTATAAATGAAAATAATATTGCAGTAAAGGAAAAAGAAATGTATGAATAAAAAAATGAGTGACAACTGGATTTTTAGATGGATTTACTACGTTTTGGGATTGATTATTTTATCACTAGGAATTACTTTGAACACAAAAACTCTTTTAGGAGTATCAGCTATTTCATCACTTCCATATGTGTTTTCTAAAATTGGAGATTTTAGCTTTGGTAATGCTACACTTGCTATATATATTATAATGGTTGCTGCTCAATTTGTTATTAAAGGTAAAGATAGAAATTTAATAGATCTTCTACAAATTCCTTTGAGTATTGTATTTACAAGGTTTATAAATATATATGATTATATATTGAAATTTGAAAATATAAGTTTAGGAAAAAGGATTGCACTTCTTATGCTAGCAACTGCATTTATAGGTATTGGTTCTGCCATGACAGTAAATATGAAACTTGTAGCTAACCCAGGTGATGCTGTGGTGAGTGCTATAGCAGATAAAGTAGGGTATTCTATGGGACTTACTAAAAATATTTTTGATGTAATATGTGTATGTGTATCGGCAGCTTTAGGAGTTATATTTCTTAATACCCCTGTTGGAATTGGGGCTGGGACCATTGTGTTAGCCATTGGAGTAGGACGAGTTATATCATTATTTAATAAATTATTTAAAGAAAAGATGGAAAGCCAAGCAGGGTTATTTACTTTAAATAATATTGAATACAAAAATAGAGAAGATGTATTTGAGTAATGATATGATACCTCTAAAGTAGACATGGTAAATAACCAAACTCTACTTTGGAGGTATTTTTTTATGGGAGAAACAATATAATATCTTTAACAAATTATTATGGCTAAATTATATATAAGGTTTGTGATAGTATTATGTCAATTATATAGAAAATAAAAAAGAGAAGTACTTTATTGGTTTGAATTTTTAAGTAATTCTCTTTAAACATATTATTATAGGGGGAACGCTTTATTACATTAACAACTTTATGATTTCATTATATATAGGCTTTGTGACAATATTATGTCAGTATAAAAATTTATACACAATTATATTCTGTTAAAAAAATTAATATAAATATGCTATGTTAATTAATTTAATGGGGGTTAAAATAAGTGAATACAAGAAGGTGTTTTCTCAAATTATTATTTTGGGTATTTGCATCTTTACTATTTAATATTTACATATTTTATAGTAGAGGAGAGACTGCAGCTGTAGAATATTTTGGAGGCTACATAGTAGAGATGTCCTTAAGTTTAGACAATTTGTTTTTATTTTTAATGGTATTTAGCAGCTTTGGAATAAGAGAAGAATATCAGGAAAGAGTCTTGCTTTTTGGAGTCTTAGGAGCTATGGTTTTAAGGCTTATATTCATAATTTTAGGATCAAGTATTATAAGTAGATTTCATTTTATATTATCACTTTTTGGCATAGTGCTTTTATATAGCGGACTTAAGATGATATTTGGAATTAAAGAAGAGGTAGAATTTCATGATAATTTTGCTTTTAAATTACTATCAAAGGTAATGCCTATTACAAATAAAATTCATGGAAATAAATTTTTTGTAAGAGAAAATAAAACTATTTATGCAACTCCTCTTTTTGCAGTTTTAGTGGTAATTGAATTTTCAGATGTATTATTTGCTGTAGATTCTATACCAGCAATATTTTCAATAACAACTGATACCTTTATTGTTTATACTTCAAATATTTTTGCTATATTAGGTCTTAGGAGTATGTATTATATATTAGAAAAGTTAAATGATATGTTTAAGTATATGAAGTATGGTGTTGCATGTATTTTAATGTTTACAGGATGGAAATTAGTTGCTGTATTTTTTAAGATAGAGATTTCAGTAGTTACTTCCGTTCTTATTATAATGATAATTATGCTAACAAGCATATTGCTATCTCTTATATCAGACAATAAAAAATAGCTACTATATTATGTATTTAAACTTTAGTTTTAAGTAAAAAAACTGTACCTGAATAATTAAAAAATATTCAGGTACAGTTTTTTTACTTATTGTATAACTAAGTTAATTAGCTTTATATCCGTAATTTTAAAGTCCTGAACTTTTTTGTTTACGGCGTCAATAAGTTCTGCTTTTAAACTTTCTTCATAATCACCTTTGAAGAAATCAGATGTCTTATTTTTTAAACAAAAGCTTAAAGCATCTTGAACTACTGAAAGCTGTTTCTCTTTTGTAAGTTGTTTTTTGGCTTTTTTATCACCTTTATCAAAACCTACATATACGCTTGATTTAACGTATCTTTTTCCGCTGTCATCTGAAAGATTTACTGTTATCTCTCCGGCATTAACATATTCTTTTTCTATTGGTTTAGTATCGCTTACATTAGTTTTATAGAAATAAAAACCAGCAAAACTACCTCCACCAATAATAATTAAGCATAGTATGGATAGAAAAATAACAAAACCACGACTTTTATGACCATCTTCGGCTTCAAATTCATCTTCTTCAAATTGCCTATTTCTCTTCATAAACTCACAACTCCTCAATGTTCTTTGATATATATAGATTGTATCATTAAATGCATAATTATTCCATAAAAGATAAAAAAATAATAATATAAATTTCACTTTACTTTACTTTTTCTTTATGCTAAACTAATCTAGTAAACCGCACACGCACAGGTTTTTTTAAAACAGGGTTCAAACCTTGTACCTATAGTGGCGAGACCGTTATGAGGAGGTGTTTTTATAATGTACGCAGTAGTAAAGACAGGTGGAAAACAATACAGAGTTCAAGAAGGAGACGTTCTTTTCGTTGAAAAACTAGACGCTGAAGTTGAATCAACAGTTGAATTAACTGAAGTTCTTGCTGTTGGTGGTGAAACTTTAAAAGTTGGAACTCCAGTAGTAGAAGGAGCTAAAGTTGTTGCTAAAGTATTAGCTCAAGGTAAAGCTAAGAAAGTAACAGTATTCAAGTATAAGAGAAAGAAAGACTACAGAAGAAAGAATGGTCACAGACAACCTTATACTAAATTAGTTGTAGAAAAGATCGAAGCTTAATTCTTATGATAGAAATTAAAATTAGATCAGATAAAGAAAACATACTATCTTTCAAAATAAGCGATCATGCTCTAAGAGACAGAGACGCTATTATGGCTGGTGATGCATATGATATGGTATGTAATACGGTGTCAGTGCTTTCACAAAGTGTAATCATAGGTTTAGATGAAGTTTTAAAACTTAATTGCAACTATGAAATGATGGATGGTTACCTTGCAGTAGATCTTGAAGGATTTACTCCTGAAGAGATTTGTGAGGCACAGGTTTTATTAAAGACCTTTAAGTTAAGCTTAGATTCAGTAATCTTAAGCTTAGATCAATCGTTTGGAAAAGATAAACGTGAAAAATATATTAGTTTAAAATTAGAGGAGGTGTAAACTATGATGATAATGAACCTTCAACTATTCGCTCATAAGAAAGGGCAAGGTAGTACTAGCAACGGTAGAGATTCAGAAGCTAAAAGACTTGGTGCTAAGGCAGCAGACGGAGAATTCGTTTTAGCTGGAAACATACTTTATAGACAAAGAGGAACTAAGGTTCACCCAGGAAACAACGTTGGAAAGGGTGGAGATGACACTTTATTCTCTAAAGTAGACGGAGTTGTTAAGTTCGAAAGAATGGGTAAAAACAAGAAGAAAGTTAGCGTTTACCCTATAGACGTAGAAGCAAAAATAGCTGAATAATTTTTCTTTATGAAGAAGCACCCTGATTCAGGGTGCTTTTTTTAAAGATTAATAAAAAAATAAGAATATATTAAGTATAAGAAAATTTTATATCTGTTATAATAAAAATAGAAAAAATGAGCAATAATTATAATGGAGTATAAATTTTTTTTATTTATGTGTTAAAAAAAGATTGACATGTAAACAGAAAATATATTAAATTAGGTTATTAATAATGAACAAAAGATAAATACAAAATAAGATTTTGCTTAGAGGACAGGTGATTTAATGTTTATAGATAAGGCCAAGATATTTGTAAAATCGGGTAAGGGTGGCGACGGCGCCATTTCTTTTAGAAGAGAAAAATATGTTCCATTAGGAGGCCCAGATGGAGGCGATGGTGGAAAAGGTGGAAGCGTTATTTTTAAAGTTGACACTGGTATGACAACTCTTTTAGATTTTAAATATAAGAGAAAATTCGTAGCTCCAAATGGTGAAAACGGAGGAGCTTCAAAATGTTACGGAAGAGATGGAGAAGATCTTTATATAAGAGTACCAATGGGAACTATTATTAGAGAAGCAAACTCAGATAAAATTGTAGCTGACCTTTCTCATAAGGATGATGAATTCGTTCTTTTAAGAGGAGGAAAAGGTGGAAAGGGTAACGTTAAGTTCTGTACACCTACAAGACAGGCACCACATTTTGCTGAACCAGGTATGCCAGGTGAAGAAATGGAAATAAAACTAGAACTTAAGTTGTTAGCAGATGTTGGACTTTTAGGATTCCCTAACGTAGGAAAGTCTACATTCCTTTCAATGACAACAAAAGCAAAACCAAAGATAGCTAACTATCACTTTACAACTTTAAAACCAAATTTAGGGGTTGTAGGAGCAGATGGTATTGAACCTTTCGTAATGGCTGATATTCCAGGTATTATTGAAGGAGCTGCAGAAGGTGTTGGTTTAGGTCTTGAATTCTTAAGACATATTGAAAGAACAAGACTTTTAATACATGTAGTTGATATTTCAGGAATTGAAGGAAGAGAACCTTTCGAAGATTTCCTAAAGATAAATGAAGAACTTAAGAAATACTCAGTTAAGTTATGGGATAGACCACAAATTGTAGTTGCAAATAAATGCGATATGTTATTTGATGAACAAGTATTTATAGACTTTGAAAGAAAAGTTAAAGAACTTGGTTATGATAAGGTATTTAAAATGTCTGCAGCAACAAGAGATGGTGTTGATGAAGTTATAAAAGAAGCAGCTAGAATGCTTAAGGAAATTCCAATAACTGAACTTGAAATTTCAGAAGAAGAAAGATATATACCAGAAGAAAAGAGATTTACTTATGAAATTCATGTTGAAGAAGGGGAAGAAAACAATACATATGTTGTTGAAGGAAGCTTCGTAGACAGATTATTAGAAGCTGTTGACCTTTATGATGCAGATTCTTTAAGATACTTCCATAAAGTTTTAAGAAACAAGGGAGTTTTAGATGAATTAAGAGGAATGGGCATTAAGGATGGAGATATGGTAAGACTTAATGACTTTGAATTTGAGTATATATTATAGGAGGACAAAAAATGCTTACAGGTAAACAAAGAGCATATTTAAGAAAATTAGCACATAATATGGACCCTATTTTCCAAGTAGGGAAAAATGGAGTGGAAGATACTTTCCTTAAACAAGTTGAAGAAGCACTTGAAAAAAGAGAATTAATAAAAATAAAGGTTCTTGATAATAGTCTTCTTGAAGCTAGAGAAGTTTCAGATATGATATGTGAAGAAATAGGATGTGAAGGAATTCAATCAATAGGAAGCAAGCTTGTATTATATAAAAAATCAAAGAAAAATCCTAAGATAGAACTTCCAAGAGCAAGTAAATAATATGAAGAGAATAGGGATAATTGGAGGAACTTTTGATCCTATACATTTAGCCCATACTAATATAGCTAAAGAAGCTAAAGAAAAATTAGACTTAGATAAAGTAATATTTATACCAGCGGGAAGCCAACCACTTAAACTAGATAAGAAGGTTACTAAGGCTTCCCTTAGGTTTAATATGGTTAAAAAGGCTATAGAAGGTTTTAAAGGATTTGAAGTTTCAGATTATGAAATAAAAAAACAAGGTTTAAGTTATACTTTTGAAACATTAGAACATTTTCATAAAGAAGAAGAAAAATTGTATTTTATAACAGGTGCAGATTGCCTTTTAGATTTAGAAAAATGGGGGAATGTAAAAAGAATTTTTGAACTATGTACATTAGTAGTTTTAACTAGACCTGGATATGATAATGAAAAATTATACAAGCAAAAAGAATATATAGAAAATAAATATAATGGGGAAATTATTATTTTTGAGTCAGAAGGACTAGATATTTCCTCAACAGAAATAAGAGAAAAAGTAAAGACAGGAAAAGATATAAGAAGACTAGTTACTAAAGAAGTATTTGAATTGATAAAAGATAACGGTTTATATATGGAGGAGTAGCATGAAAAGTAAACAAGATATCTATGATTATATAAAAGCAAATCTTAAAGAAACTAGATTTATTCACACTTTAGGAGTAGTTTCAGTAGCAAAAAAATTAGCAGAAATAAATGGTGTAGATGAAGAAAAAGCAGAGATAGCAGCATTATGTCATGATATTGCAAAAAATATTCCTGCAGAAGAATTAGAGAAAATAATAGAAAAAAATAATATAGAATTAACCGAAGATGAGAAAAATACTAAAGAGCTTTGGCATAGCATTTTAGCACCTATTTTAGCAAAGGAAAAGTTAGAGATAGATGATGAAGAAATATTAAGTGCTATTAGATGGCATACTACAGGAAAAGAAGATATGTCTAAGCTGGATAAGATTATATATATAGCAGATATGATAGAGCCTTCAAGAAAATTTGATGGCGTAGAAGAAATTCGAAAAGAAACACTTAAAAATTTAGATGCTGGGGTATTATTAGGATTAACACATTCGATAAGCTTTTTATTATCTAAAGGAAGCCTTATTGATTTAAATAGTATAAAAGCAAGGAATTATCTAATTAATCATAAATAAATTTTCTTTTAGGGGGGATTGTATGCCTGATAACCGTAGAGAACCTGATGGAGTTAGACGTAAGAGGAGAAGAAGAGCTCCTACAAGTCTTGAAGATATAGAACGTCAGAGAAATATAAAAATTCAGGATATTAATGAAAAACCTAAACATACAAGAAACAAGATAAATTTTACTAATATTAACTTAAGAAGATTTAAACCAAAAAAAATAGCATCAGTAATAGGAATTATAATTGCAGTTATATTTTTAATGGGTCTAGTTTCCATGGTGCGTTTTTTCGGTAAAATTGATAACAGTGAAACAATAGCTTCATCAAAGCCAAGGGGAGATTCAGTGAATTTTCTTTTACTAGGAATGGATATAGGAAGTACAGATAATACAGCAGATAAAAGTATTAAAAGAACAGATACTATGATGCTTATTAATTATAATAAAAGTACTAAAGCAATTCAGGTAATTTCAATTCCAAGAGATACGCTTATTACTGAGGCAGGATCTAATTATAAAATTAATGCTGCTTATATAAAAGGTGGAGATACAAAAGTTAAGAGTGTTGTAGATAATCTTTTAGGAATACAGATTAATTATATTGTAAAGATAGATTATAAAGCTTTTAGAGATTTTATTGATGCCATAGGTGGAGTAGATATGGAGATTGCTCAAGATATGATATATGATGACGATGGTCAAAACCTTCATATTAATTTTAAGGGAGGAACAACCGTCCATCTAAATGGGCAAAAGGCTGAAGAGTTTTTCAGATGGAGAAAAAATAATGATGGAACTGGACTTGCAACTGGAGACCTTGGAAGAATAGAAAATCAACATAAATTTATAGAAAAGGTTGCAAGTAAGTGTAAAACACCAACAATTATTTTTAAAGTCCCTAAGATTTTAAATTCTATAGCTGAAAATATGGATACTAATTTAACATCTATGGAGATGATTAATTATGGTACTAAGTTTTTAACTTCTAAAGGTATTGAAATGAAAACATTAGAGGGAACTCCAAATACTATTAAAGGTCAGTCTTATTTTGTATTTGAAAAAAGTAAGAATAAGCAGCTTTTAGATTCTTTAAGTACAGGGCAGGTTACATCTTTAAGTGATTCTGAGGATATTAAAGATTATAGCATTATGGTGTTAAATGGAACTAAAATTAATGGTCTTGCAGGAAGAGTAAAAACTCAGCTCCAGGTATTTGGTTTAAATAACGTAGATACTGGAAATACAGATATTTCAGACAAAACAATAGTACAAACAAATAATAAGGACATTAAAAAAGCATTGAAAAATAATATGTCTGGTATAGATAAATTTGAAAGTTTGAGTGATGATTCAAAATATTCATCGTACGATGCAGTTATAATAATAGGTAAAGATTATAAAAAATTAGGAGAATAGAATGAGTACTTTAGAGAAAAAAGTTGACGAGAGATATGAAGGTTCAAAAATAAGAGATTTTTTGAAAGAAGAACTTGGGTTATCAACAAGAATGATAAGAGGTGCTGCTGTTGATGGCAGAATTTTAGTTAATGGTGATCCAGTTAGAATGAGATATGAAATTCATGAGGGAGACGATGTTTTGGTAAAACTTGCCAAAAAGGAAAGTCAAGATATTGCTCCTGAAGATATACCAATAGATGTTGTATATGAAGATGAAGATATACTTGTAGTAAACAAACAACCTAATATTGTTGTTCATCCTACATTTAGACATCCTACTGGCACTTTAGCAAATGGTCTTATGAATTACTTTAAAGAAACTAATCAAGATTGTATAGTTAGACTTGTTAGTAGATTAGATAGAGATACATCAGGACTTATTATAATAGCCAAAAGTCAATTTTCGCATATGATTTTATCAAAAGAGATGCAGGAAAATCACTTAGAAAAAAGATATCTTGCTGTAGTACATGGTCATTTAGATAAAGAAGAAGGTACTATAGTAGCACCAATATATAAACCAGATGTAGAAAACAGCGTTAAAAGAGTTGTTGATGAAAGAGGTCAAAGAAGCGTAACTCACTATAAGGTTATTGAACGTTTTAAGGGTGGAGATTTAGTAGAGTGTCTTTTAGAAACAGGAAGAACTCACCAAATAAGAGTTCATATGAATCATATAGGTCATCCTATATATGGAGATACTTTATATGGCTTTGGAGATGAAGAAAAAGAACTTATAGAACGTCAAGCATTACATGCATATGGCCTTAATTTTTCTTCTCCAAGAACTAGAGAAAAATTAGAGTTAAGAGCTAGTCTTCCAGAAGATATTAAGGAGCTTATTGAAAAAATTAAGTAAAAAATAGATATAATAAAAATAGCATGTATTAGTACATGCTATTTTTATTGTTCTTTTTAATAATTCTATTTAATTTCTCTTTTCTCATTCTTCTTCTTCTACGTCTTTTCACATTAATGATTCTTATAACAAAAGCAATAGCAAGTATAGAGCCAGCTATTATTAATTCATTTTTGTTATTGCTAACAATATTTTGAGAGTTCAATCCAGTATTATTATTGTGATTTATTCCGCTAACTAACTCAATTTTTTCGTAATCATTATTGTTGATTTTTACAGTACATTTTGTGAGAGATTGACCTCTTGAAATTATAGATTTTGCATTAACCTTTTCAGGAGTGTTGAATTTAAAATCTGTTTTTAAACTATTCTTATCAGAATTATTTACGCAATAATAAACATCTTTAGAAGCTAGTAAAGGAACTTTAGTTTCATCACTTAAAGTAAAAAAACCTACTTCATCTCCTTCAGATACTATTTTTTGAAGAGTAAAGTTATTAAATCCATATTCAAATAAGTTTTTAGAATCATCATATGCTTGTTGCATTCCGGGACCGTTCAAGAGAGATACTATAAGGGTATGACCGTCTTTTTCTGCTGAAGTAACATTAGTAAAATGAGCTACAGTAGTATAGCCTTTTTTGGCAGAAACAGCATACTTATAATAATATTGTGGGTAATTTGGGTCAATTATGTGATTACCATTTACTAAGTGAATCACATTACCATCGAGATTACTAGGTCTAAAATCAAAAGTTAAGGTTCTGGTAATTCTTATAAAATCTGAATTTTTAATAGCTTCTTTCATAAATAAAGCTAAGTCATGAGCTGTGGTAACATGTTTATCATCTGGTAAACCACTAGGATTTTCAAAGTTACTTCCTGTTGCTCCTAGTTCTTTAGCCTTGCTATTCATAAGTTTTGCAAAGCTTTCAGTAGAGCCAGATACATGTTCAGCTAAAGCTTCAGCACAATCATTTCCAGAATGCATAAGTAATCCGTGTAACAATTCATCAACAGTATATTGTTCTCCAGTTCTAATCCCTGCAGAAGTTCCATCAGCATGAGGTGGATTTACTCCAATAGTTACTAGATCATCAAGTTTTGAATTTTCTAAAACTACTAGTGCAGTAAGGACTTTGGTTGTGGAAGCAGGAAAAAACTGCTGATCACCATTTTTTGAATAGAGAACTTGTCCAGTCGTTGCATCCATTAATACAGCACCATTTGAATTTAATGTTGCAGGTGCTGAGGTTGCCTTAGCATACGTTGGGACAAAGAAAAAAATCAATGAAAGTACACTAAGGATAAAGATAAAATATTTTTTATTATTTCCTGTCTTTTTCATTTTTACTCCTTATAAAATAAACTCTCAAGATTATATTTTATCAAATTGTATAAGGTTTTTCTACTAATTAAATGAAAATTACGCAAATAAGGTTAATTAATAGGAAAATGTTCATAATATAAGTATATGTTACAGGGAGGTAAATATGAGGAAGAAATATAAATTTATAGGAATACTTGTTTTTACAGTATTCATATTGATTTTTTTAATAGCTTCATACATTAGAGGCGGAAGAGATGAGCTTATTAAAAATGAAAGTGAAGATATTTATGAGGAGGATGTAAAAGAAATAGAAGCTTCTTCAAGTGAAAGTGAAATAGTAGTTGAGATAAAAGGCTGTATAAAAAATCCTAATGTTTATTGGCTTTCTGAAAATAGTATAGTTGAAGATCTTATAAGTGCAGCTGGAGGTCTTACAGAAAATGCAGATACAAGCAGTGTAAATAGAGCAGAAAAACTAAAAAATCACCAATTAGTGATAATACCAGATAAAGATAGTGCAAAAAATGAAATAAGTAAGGTGGACATTTTAGGAAAAGAAAAAGGTAATTTAAGCTCTAGCTTAGTAAATATTAACACTGCTGATGAAAAAGAATTAGATTCTCTTCCTGGAATAGGTCCAGCTAGGGCTAAAGATATAATAAGATATAGGGAGGAAAACGGAGAATTTAAGAGCATTGAAGACATTAAGAATGTAAAAGGAATTGGTGAAAATTACTATGAAAAGTTAAAAGATAAAATTACAGTATAAAAATTCAAGGTGTTTAAAATTTGACATAATAATGATATAATTAAGCAGTGTTAGGATAAGGCTACATGATAATATGTAGATGAGGAGGAGTATATGTCAAAAAAGGTAATTGCTATGCTTATGGCAGCTATGATTTCAGTATCATTAGCTGGATGTAGTTTTAGTAGTAAAGAAGATAGTACAAAAGGTTCACAAGAAGTAGTAGAAGATGAAACTGAATCAACAGGAAAATGGGCAAGGGATTTTACCTTAAAAGATTTCACACAGACAAGTGATGAACTTATAAGTAAAGTTGAGAAACAAACTAAGGAATATGGTTTAAAATATACAGAAGATGAAGTGGTTAGAGAAAATAATGAGAAGACTGTAAGTGTAGAAAATGAAAAGGCGGAAAAGAACAGACTTCAAAGTATGTACTTTTCAAGAACTCTTTACACAGAAGAATTATCTTCAGGTCAAATTAAAATGAAAATTTTATTAAACTTTGATGGTGAAAAAGCCATAGAAGAAAATAGTGTAGATCTTGGCTCAACATCTATTGCAAAATACTCTGAAATACTTACAGGTATAAGTAATAGAGATTATAGCAAGATTAATGATCAAGTTCTTGAATTTTTAAAGAGTGATAGTGGCGAAGGAATTTATACAGATAATGTTGAAGGCTTAACAGAAAAGATTACTGTTACTAAGGAGTACATAGTTTATTCTCTTGAAACTGAAAGATATTATTTTAAAAGTGCTGAACAATAAAAGTTCATATAAATAATAGGAGGAGAAGATTATGTTAAAGAGATTATTTGCCAATGTATTAGATGAAATTATAATATTTGCTATTTCAGTACTATTATTATTAGCGGCTGAAGGAATTATGAAGGTAATAGGATTTAAAATAGTAGATGCAGCAGCATTTTTACTAATTATTTATGCTGTAATTAATGTATTATATTTCCCATTATTAGAAGGTGGAAAATATGCAACTACATTAGGAAAAAGATTATTAAAGTTAGATGACTAATTAGACATTTACAAAAGAAAATTCACGTAGGAGTGTTAGAATGAGAAAAGGAAGCGAAATACTAGTTAAAATTGAAAAGACTGAATTTCCATCAGTTGGTGTGGGCCATGCTGAAGATAGAAAAATATATGTAAAAAACTCTTTTCCAGGTCAAACTATAAGAGGAAGAGTTAAGAAAAAGAGAGATAATTATGCTGAATTAAAACAGCTTGAAGTTGTTGAAAGAGCAGATTATGAAATTGAAGCAAGATGTCCTCACTTTGGAATTTGTGGAGGATGTTCTTCTCAAACATTAACTTATGAAAAGCAATTAGAACTTTTATCAGATGAAGTTAAGGGACTTTTTGAAGAGACTGGAATATCTACAGGTGAATATGAAGGTGTAACAGGAAGCCTTAATCAATGGGAGTACAGAAATAAAATGGAGTTTACTTTCGGTGACGAAGAAAAAGGCGGAGAGTTAACTTTAGGAATGCACATGAAGAATAAGTCTTTCGGAATTATAAATGTTGATAAGTGTCAAATAGTAGATGAAGACTTTAGAAAAATTTTATCTACTACAGTAGAGTATTTTAGAACTCAAGATTTACCTTATTACAGAGTAATGAAGAGAGAAGGATATTTAAGACACCTTGTAATTAGAAAAGCTAAGAATACAGGGGAGTTAATGGTTAACTTAGTAACTACAACTCAAATAGACTTTGATTTAACTGAGTATGTGGAGCTTCTAAAGAAACAAGAATATGATGGAAAGCTTGTTTCAGTATTACACACTGAAAATGATTCATTCTCAGATGCAGTAATATGTGATAAGTTAAATGTTTTATATGGAATAGATCATATACAAGAAGAATTACTAGGGCTAAAGTTTAAGATATCACCATTCTCTTTCTTCCAAACAAATACTAAAGGAGCTGAAGGGCTTTATAGTATAGTTAGAGAATATATGGGGAATTCTGATAACAAGGTAGTATTTGACCTTTATTGTGGAACAGGAACTATAGGACAGATAGTTGCACCTAAGGCAAAGAAGGTTGTTGGTATTGAACTTATAGAAGAAGCTGTTGAAGCTGCAAAGGAAAATGCTAAACTTAACAATCTTGATAACTGTGAATTCTTAGCTGGAGACGTAGCAGAAATCATAAAAACAGTTAAGGATAAGCCAGAAATAATTATTTTAGATCCTCCAAGAAGTGGAGTTCATCCAAAGGCTTTAGATTATGTAATTAAGTTTAAGGCTAAGGAAATAATTTATGTTTCATGTAATCCAAAGACATTAGTAAATGACCTTAAGGTATTAACTGAATCAGGATATGAGATTGTTAAGACAAGAGTTAAGGATATGTTCCCTAACACTCCACATGCAGAGACTTGTGTGAAGTTAATTAAAAAATAAAGATAACAGGAACTACAATTAGTTTTGTAGTTCCTATTTTTTGTGCGCCCAGCATGGGCGTGCACTAATCGGTGAAAGTCCGTAACGGGAGCTGATAGTGCCAACCGTATAGCTTAAGACAAGGGTGTCCATTGTGAGGTGGAATCTGAAGGAAGTCGGCAGCAAAACTTTGGTCTGAGGTACACAAATCACATTTGAGGCTTATGTCTATGGGTAAGCTTGCAAAACAAAGTAAAGCCCTATAACTATCCGAAATAGACAGAGTAAATGTGGCAGATA
>NZ_FPBY01000050.1 GCF_900116755.1 Clostridium sp. DSM 8431 | reverse complement strand
GGAGAACATCCTTATATAAATACGAACTTTAAAGGACGTCCACCTATATTTGAATAGCTTGTTTTATTTATCACTCTATTTAGTAATTGAGCCTTATTTAATAGATTGTCTAGCTTTATCTAGCACTGAATCTACATTTTCATTATCAACCTTTAAAGCTACATAAGGATTAGCTTCTTTAACTTGTTCATTACTTAAACATAATGAAGTTACAGAATTTGAATCTTCATCAAAGGTAAGTCTTCCAGAAGGTCCTCCAAGAATCTTATATGTTCCATCTTTATTTTCCTTTAAGAAAACAAGAAATTCTTCATCTTCTTTTAAAAGAGGATCATCATCAAATTCAACATGGCGTTCATCATTATCTACACCAGTCATAACTATTGTTATATTATCTTTATCCTTATTATCTTTAGAAACTGAATCTAAAACTTCAACATTGTAATTAGTATAAGGAATATTATTTTTATCAGTATATTCTTTTTCAGTTTCATTGACCTTAATAACAGCAACTAAATCACTATTTTTGCTAGTTTCTTCAATACTTCCATAGTTATGTGACCAGCTGGCATGCATATATTCTACAGGAACTTCTTTTTTAGCAGCATCCTTAGTAAAAACTCCAATTCCTAAAGCAGTTACCAAAGTTAAACATAAAGCAATTTTCTTCATCAATTTCTCCTCCTAATATAAAGAATTTACACCGTTAATATCATCAGTTTGAGGTGTAGTTAATTTATAATCTTCATATCTGCTTCCTGAACCAAAAGTATAAGGATTCATAATGAATTTTCCAGTGTTATGAGCAAGTCCTAAAACATGTCCAAATTCATGAACTGCTACAGATTGAAGAGCCTTTGAATCATTCCATGCTGGCATAGAAGTATTTAAATAAACCTCAGCCATATAAGTAGTATTACTATCAGTGTAGTACGTCCAAGTAGTATTTCCATCCCAGTCTACATCAGGATTTGCAACTTCAGTACATGTAACAGCATAATTGCTTGAAGATGATTTAAAAGATGCATTACTTTTATTATTCCATTGACTTGCAGCTGCTTTAAAAGCTTTAGATGCAGTTGAATTGCTGCCAGTGTAATAATATTTTATAGTTTTGTCTGCCCATTTTTGACCAGTTAATTCATAAGCTTGTACATTTGCTGTGCCAATACAAAAAGCAGCAGTAGCAGAAAGTACAGCTGAAAGTAGTAATCTTCTTTTTTTCATAAAATAACCTTCTTTCTTAAAAAATAGTATATAAATACATTATAACCAAAAAAAGTATTTGAATCAAAATAAAACAAGTTAATTAGACATTTGTAAGAGAATTATAGAGAATTAAGTTGCTTTTTTAAATGTAAGTCAAGAATTTTAACTCAATATAAAGAGCTATGTTTCAGATATAAAATTATGTTTAAAATATGATTATTATGTATAATAATTAATATAAGAGCTTAAAATGAAATTTATTATAGAGGTATAATATGGATATAAGTAATAAAACAAAAAAGAAATTTACGGAAGCCCAATATTTATGTACAGATAATTCTTATAGATATAGAGTAATTCTTAGAATTGCTTACAAACAGTATGAAAAGATGAAGTTTTGGTTATATAAAGAAGATATATATAATCTTATAAAGGAAATTGAAGGTTTTGAAGATTATAGTATGGAAAATCTTAATCAAGACCTTGATTCATTAGAAAACTGGGGAAATTTAATTACAATTCAGGATACAGGAAGGGCAAAAACTCTTGAGGAATTTAAGAATAGGAAATTTAGATATGAGATTTCACCTAATAGTATCGAACTTGAAAGAACTATGATTAAACTTGAAAACATAAAAGAAAATGCTAGGGGATCTCTTGAAATTTCTTTGATAGAGAGGTTTAAAGACACTTTAGAAAGTATAAAAAGTATTGATTTAAACGATTCTAAAGAGATATATTCATGGTGGAATTTGCTACATAAAGATTTTAAAAGTTTAAATGAAAATTATCAGGATTATATTAGTAAGTTTTATTCCCCTAAGGCAGAGGCACTACTAAAGACAACAGAATTTTTAATTTTTAAAGAAAGTTTTATAGAATATTTAAGAGATTTTATAAAGGGAATTCAAATTAATGTACCAGTTATAAAAAATATATTAAATAATATAAGTGAGGATATGGCAAGAGATTTTATAAATAAGCTTATTAAATATGAAAAATACAGTATTAATTTAGATGCAGAATTTAATGAAGAAGAAGAGTTCGAATTAAATTACAGTATATTTTTAAATATAAAAGAGTGGTTTCTTGGAAGTAAGGGAGGAAATTCTATTGTAGATAATCTTCTTGATAATACAAATGAGATAATTAGGAAAATTACATTGTCAGCTCTTCAAATTATTGAAATGCAGACTTTGGGGGGAAGTCGTAAGGAAGAGTATAAAACTCTTATTAATATTTTTAAGAGATGCAAGGATATTAATGAGGCACATAAGTTATCGTCAGTTGTATTTGGAGTTATGAATTCAAGACATATTATTTTTAATGGAGATAGAGAAACAGAAAGTATTAATTCCAGTATATTTGAAGAAAAACCAGCTTTATTTGTTGTAAAACCAAGTAATAGATACAGAGAAAAGACTGCCAGTAAAGGAAGTGTTTTTGATAAAACTGAAAGGAAAAAGGAGATAGCAAAAGAAGTATTGGAAAAGAGAAGAGCTGAACATGAAATGCTTGAAGGAAGAATTAAGAATAATAAACTTGTATTTAAGGAATTAAAAAATATATCAAAGGATGAAAGACTTGTATTTTTGAAATGGCTTTCAAAGGGACTAAATAAGAGAGATTCTAATTGGAATAGAAATGAATTTGGTAGATATTATAAAGTTGTAAAAAATACAAATGAAGAAATATGTGTAGATTGCGTTGATGGAAAATTTTATATGCCAGATTATGAACTTATATTTAAGTAGGAGAGAAGCTTATGAATTTTACAGATATTTTAGAAAACTATATTATTTTAAAAGAAAGAAATCCAGATCTGTACTATGATATTAAGGATAATATTGATTTTTATAATGAGTTTATTTATGATATTTTATCTTACAATTTATATGTAAAAGATGATTTTATAAAACTTGAGAAAATACCAGTTACAGCTGAAAGATGGATGGGGATAAATGAATTTAATGATATTAAGGAGTATATATTTTTTCTTCTTATTCTTATGTATCTTGAAGATAAAAATAAAAATGAGCAGTTTATATTATCTAATATTACAGAATATATTGAACATAATTATCCAGAAGAAAGACTTGAATGGACTGTATTTAAAAATAGAAAAAGTCTTATAACTGTATTGAAACTATGCTTGGGAATTGGAATAATAAAGAAAAATGATGGTGAAGAGGATAATTTTATAAAAGATGAAAATGGAGAAGTTCTATATGAAAGTACAGGAATTTCAAAATATATTGTTAGAAGATTTTCTAAAAATATAAAAGATGAAGATGGTTTTAAAGAACTTTTAGATGATGCCTGGGAGGGAATTGATAGAGATAAAGGAATTGTGAGAAAAAACAGGGTATTTAGAAATCTTCTACTTACTCCTATTGTTTACAATAATAAAGAAAATGAAAGTGATTATGATTATATAAGAAATTACAGAAGTTATATAAAAAACACCTTTGAAAAGTATTTAGATTGGGATATACATATTCACAGAAATGGAGCTTTAGCAGTTGTTAAAAACTCTAATTCAGTTACAGATACTTTTCCTAATAAAAAAGGTGAAAGTACAATTGTTTTATTTATTAATAAAAAGATTATTAAGATGATTGAAGATGGAGACCTTACAATTGGGGATAATGATATTATTGAAATTCCAGTTTTGAAATTTAAAGAGATTTTAATAGAAGTAAGAAATGAGTGGGGGCATGGGTTTACTAAAAGCTTTAGGGATTGCACTGAAAGTTTTTATATAGATACAATTACAAAATTTATGGAGGAGTATAGTTTTATAAAAGTTAAAGAAGATTCAATACTTATTATGCCTTTAACAGGAAAAGTTATTGGTAAGTATCCAGAGGACTATAAAGGAGGCGTTGATTAATATGGAGAGATGGGTGGCAGAAAAGTTTGGCTTATTTAATTTTTGGTATTATGATGATGTAGAATTTAAATTGTCAAATGGAAAAATTATTTTTAGAGGAACTAATGGAAGTGGAAAATCAGTAACAACTCAAAGTTTTATACCTTTACTTTTAGATGGAGATAAAAGACCATCAAGAATAGATCCCTTTGGTTCAAATGCTAGAAAAATTGAAAAATATGTGTTAATTGATGAGGATATACAAGATAGAATTTCTTATCTTTATATGGAATTTAAAAAGCCTTTAACTGAAAGTTATATAAGTATTGGAATGGGGCTTAGGGGAAGAAAAGGTAAAAAGCTAGAGTCCTGGTATTTCATTTTAAAGGATGGCAGAAGAATTAATAAGGATTTTAAACTTTATAAAAAAAGTGGTGAAAAATTTCCTCTAACATCAAAGCAGCTTGAAAATGCCCTTGGAGAAGGAAACATTTT
The DNA here is from genome assembly GCF_900116755.1 of Clostridium sp. DSM 8431. Classification (GTDB taxonomy): domain Bacteria; phylum Bacillota; class Clostridia; order Clostridiales; family Clostridiaceae; genus Clostridium. The sequence continues at coordinate 16,831 of NZ_FPBY01000050.1, read as the reverse complement.
TACAACAAGCCAAAGAGAATATATGGAGAAGGTTAATGAACATCTTTTTGGATATTCAGATATAGATAATTATAAAGATCTTTTAAATCTTTTAATTCAGCTTAGAAGTCCAAAGCTTTCTAGAGATTTTAAGCCTACGGTAATTTATGAAATCTTAAAGGAGTCTTTAAATACATTATCTCAAGATGATCTTAGAACTATGGCTGATGCTATGGATAATATGGATAGTTTAAATAATAAGCTTAATGAACTTAATAAAAGTATTGAAGCCTTAGAACGTATTGAAAAAGCTTTTAAAAATTATAATTTGAGTATTTTACATAATAAATGTAAAAAATATAGCTTAAAAAAGCAAGAAATATCAAGTTTTAAAAAACAAGTTGATTCTAAGAATAGAGAGTTAAGAAATATTTTAGAAGAAAATTTAGCAAAGGAAAGAGAATTAGAAAAACTAGAGAAGGAATTAGAGACAGCAAGGGTTAAAGAGAAGGCTTTAAAAGGAAGTAAAGGTTTTGAAATTAGAGATGAAATTACTAAAGAAGAGGAAATATTAAGGGAAATAGAAAATGAACTTAAAAGTAAAAATAAAAGTTTTAAGCAAAAATATGATCTTAGAATAAAAAGAGAAGAAGATATAAAAATAGTAGAGAATAATAAATATAAAGATGAAAAGCTTTTTTATGATACTTTAGATGATGAAGAATATTATAGGGAACAATGTTTCTTTTATATTAATGATAATTTAAGAGATGTTTTAAAATTAAAAGATAATTATGATTTTAATATTGTTTTAAGTAGTATTTATGAGTATGAAAATCTTGTTAGTAATGCCTTTGACATTTTAAAAGAAGCAGAAAATATATCAAAAAGGCTTAATTTAGAAGAAGAGAAGATGCATAAGATAGAAAGTAGAGTAAAAACAAAAGAAAATGCTCTTCATGAATCTAATGAATATCTTACCAATATAAAAGGTGAATATATAGAGAAGATAAATATTTATATAGAAAATCTTAAATTTCTTAAAATAAAAGATAATGATAAAATTCAAATAAATAAGTTTATTAATGAAATAAATGAAGATGCAGATTTAAATAAGGTTTTTGATAAAGTAAGGGAAATAGCTAATGAAATAGAAATTAAAATTGCTAAAGATAAACTTATCTTTACGGAAAAACAAAAAAATATAAATGAAAAGCTTGAAAAGGTACAAGAAAAGATAAATGAATTGGAAAATAAAAAACAGGTATTTATTGAAGAGGAAGATAAAATATTAGCAAAGACAATACTAGATAAAGAAAAATTGCCTTATGAAGAATTTTATAAACTTGTAGATTTTAATGAAAGCCTTACTGAAGAAGAGAAAAATTCATTAGAAGCTAAACTTTTTAATATGGGTATATTAACATCAATAGTAGTACCTTTAGAATTTAAGAAAAAAGCAGAAGAACTTTTAAAAGATTTAAATGTAAAAATTATAAGCAGTGGCTTAGAAGAGGAAGAAAACAATATAACAAAATATCTAAAACTTGATGATTCAAAGTTTAATAAGGATTATAAAAATGACACAATAGGTATTTTAAAATCTATATCAATAAAAGAATTAGGTAAAAATAAAACTTTAGTAAATTTAGATTCCTCATATACTATAGGGATTATTAAAGGTGGAAATAATAAAAACTATAAATCACAGTATATAGGAGTAGAAAGTAGAGAGAATTTTAGAAAAAGACAGATTCATATCTTAAGTCTTGAAAAAGAAGATATCTTGAAAGAGAAGAAAGAAATAGAATTAGCTTTATTAAATTTAGAAGAAAAAGAAATTGTATTATCAAAAGAAAAAGATAATTTTCCTGAAGGAAGAGATATAATTTCTGCCCTAAAGCTTATTAAGGAAAATATAGAAAACTTAGATAGGGAAAATAAAGAATTACTTTTTGTTAAAGAAACAATACTAGAAATAAATAAGGAAAATACAAAAGTTAAAGGAGAACTTTTTAAAGCATGTGAACATATAAAAATTCCTAAAACCATAAAGTGCTACGAAACTGCTTTAAAGGACATCCGTGAGTATATAAAAACTATAAATAAGCTTAAAAATATTTATGCAGATATTAATTATTCAAAAAGACATTTAGAAGAATTAAAGGAATATCTTCAAGAAATTTTAGAGGATATAGATACTATTAATGGGGAAATAAGTGTAATAAAAGAAAAAATAAAGAAAAAAGAAAATTCTATAAAAGGTCTTAATGAAGCTCTTAAAGCATTTAATTTAGGTGAGTTAGAAGCAGAATATAAAAGAATAACAAAAATAATTAATACTTATCCTGATGATATAAGGAAAATATCAAATGATGTTTCAGAAACAAAAGCAACAATTAAACATTTAAAGGAGAATATTCATAAATTTAATGAAGAACTTAACTATGAAAATGGGCTTTTAATTCTTTTGAAAGATGTAGTGTTACAGGAGATAAATTTAAATTATATCGAAGAAATAGAAAATTTAGATTTTAATACAGCTGTTAAATGGGTATTAGATAATATTGAAATTAAAAATGAAAATGTTTTTGCAGAGGTATTCAATGTATTTAGTTCAAACGAAAGCTATATACTAGATTATCATCCTAGAACAGAAACAATATTTAATAATTATGAAGAAGATAAGGATGTAAAAAGAAATGAAATTTTAAAATCAGCATCTAGATTAGATATAAGATGTAGATTTAATAAAAAAGAAATATCTATATATGAACTTAAGAATCACTTGAAAATTAATTTGGAAACTGAAAGTATATTAATAAGTGATAGGGAAAGAGATATTTTTGAAAATATATTAATAGATACTTTAAGTAATAAAATTAATGCTAAAATTTATAAAGCAAAGGGATGGGTTAAAGAAATTGATTCACTTATGAAAAGCATGAATACAAGTAGTGGCTTTAAGTTATATTTAAGGTGGAAGCCTAAAAAAGCTGGAAGTGAAGGGGAAATGGATATAAGTGAACTTACTGAGATTTTAAGTGCACCTGATTTTATGACTCATGAAGATAGACAAAAGGTATCTAATCATTTTAAAGAAAAACTAAAAAGAGAAAAGCGTATTTTAACTGAAGATGGATCTAAGAGAAGTTATCAGTCTATTATAAAAGAAGTTCTTGATTACAGGCAATGGTTTGAATTCCAGCTATCCTTCTCAAAACCAAGTGAAAAGAAAAAAGAACTTACAGATAATGAGTTTTTTGTACTTTCAGGAGGAGAAAAGGCTATGGCTATGTATATTCCTTTATTTGCAGCAGTTAATGCAAGATATAATGCCGCTGATAAAAAAGACTGTCCAAGGATAATATCTCTAGATGAAGCCTTTGCAGGTGTAGATGAATCTAATATAAGCAGCATGTTTACATTGATAGAGAGTTTAAATCTTGACTATGTTCTAAATTCTCAAGTATTATGGGGAACTTATGAAAGTGTAAAGAGCTTATCTATTTATGAACTTATAAGAGAAGATGGAGAAGACACTGTATTACCAATAAAATATCATTGGGATGGACATATCAGGACAATGGGAGAAGTGGAAGTATAAAATGAATGAAGCTTTGAAACTAATAGAAAGTAATAAAGTTTATAAAAAAATATTAAAGAAAGTTTATGAAAAATATAAGAGTTATGGAAAAGTAACAGGATCATTTTCATTAAAGCCAAAGGATGAAGAAGAAAGAAGAGTTTTATCAAACTTTGATCCTTCTGTTATATATAAACCTTTAGCAAAAATAAAATGTAGTGATGTAGAAGCACTTTTTACAAAAAAGTTTGAAGGGATTTCTTTTAGCGAGCTTTTAGAAAAGGCAGTGGAGGAAGAACTAAAAACCAATAAAGAAATTAAAGAAGATGAAGAGAAAAGGCTTAATTTATTTTTTAAAGAGATAATAGATAGAAGTAAAGATGGTGAAGGTATTAAGTGGTTTAAAGCCTTAGTTCTAAATAAAAGTTATGGCTATAATAATTTAATAAGAAAGTATAATGAGTCTATAGATAGTTATGAAGGTCTTATTAAAGATATGTGTTTTGTAATAGAAGCTTTAAATAATTTACCTTCTTTAAAAAATAACTATAAGAATATCTCTGTTTTTGCAGCAGAAATTACTAAAGATCCTCACTTTCTTGATAAAAAGACCTTTACGGGAAATATATTTAAGTTAGCTTTGGAATTTATATATAAAAAAGAAAAAGTAAAATCATTAGATGAAATTAATGAACTTTATTATGAGGCAGGTATATTAAAAGATGAATTATCTAACCACTGTACTATTTATGCCCTAGAAGCCTTTGATTTTAGGAATAAAGAAATTCAAGCCATAAAGGAATTTAATCTTTGGGAGGAACCCTTAGAAATAAGTATAAGTAATTTGACAAAAGTTAATTATATTGAAGCAATAAAAAATGAAGTATATATCTTTGAAAACCCAGCAGTTTTTCATGAAGTTCTAAAAAGGTCATCAAATAAGGTATCATTAATTTGTACAAGTGGCCAGGTTAATTTGTCTTCATATATGTTACTAGATAAAATTAAGAATCTAAAAACAATATATTATGGAGGAGATTTTGATTCGGAGGGACTTTTAATAGCTGATAAGATAAAGAGAAGATATAAAGATAAGGTAAAGTTTATGTTTTACAATGAGGATATTTATAAAAGTATTTTATCAGATAAGTTTATATCAGATTCAAGACTTGCAAGTCTTAATAAGATTGAAGATACAGAACTTAGTAAATTAGCAAAGTCCATAAGTGAAGAAAAAAGAGCTGCTTATGAGGAGCTTCTTATTAATAAATATCTACAATATATGGAATGAGGAATAAAAGTAAAATATAATAAATTCAGATAATTGGTTAAAAAGTTCTAGGTGGAGAATAGTAAATTCACCTGGGATTTTTTATTTTTATGATATTAATATATGATATAATAATTGCAAAATAGATATGATAATTTAAAGGAAAAATATATGAATAAATGTTTATACTGTCAAAAGAAACTTGATAAAGATTTTATGAAAACAAAATAGGATATTTCTGCTCTGAGGAGCATTTTTATAAGTATTTGGAGTCTTTGAGTCCTGAGGAATATGTGGAAGTGCAGAATTCTATTTGTGTTTGTAGTGATGATTAGAAAAATAAAGGAGGATAATATGAAAAAGTATGACAAATTAGTTAGAGATAAAATTCCTGAAATTATAGAAAGAGATAATAAAGAATGTATTTATGAAATAGCATCTAAAGAAGAGCATTACGATTTATTAGAAACAAAGTTAAAAGAAGAAGTTAATGAATTTTTAGAGGATAAAACCCTTGAAGAACTTGCAGATGTTATGGAAGTTTTATTTGGTCTTGCTGATAATTTAGGATATAGTGAAGAAGATTTACTTAAGGCAAGAGATAAGAAGAAAGAAGAACGTGGTGGATTTAAAAAAAGAATAGTACTTAAAGGAGTTAAATAGATGTCTTTTATAGGCATCTATTTTTATTTATATATGATAAAATTAAGGTATAAATAAAAGAAGGGGATTAACTATGGATATAATAGAAAAAGAGTTAAGTATAACCGTTAAAGAAGTAGAAAATGGATATGTAAGTAACGTTGTTACAGGGGATAAAGATCATTTATATAATAAATTAAAGACGAGCATTAAAAAAGCAAAGAAGATAGATATAATAGTTTCATTTCTAATGGAGTCAGGAGTAAAGCTTATATTAGATGATTTAAAAGAAGCAATTGATAGAAATGTTCCTATAAGAATTTTGACAGGAAACTACCTAGAGATTACTCAGCCATCAGCTCTTTATTTAATAAAATCTGAGCTTCAAGATAAGGTTGATCTTAGATTTTACAATGTACATAAAAAGTCATTTCATCCTAAGGCTTATATTTTTGAAAACGACATAGATAGTGAATTATATGTAGGTTCATCTAATATTTCAAGAGGAGCATTAACCTCTTCAATTGAATGGAACTATAGAATTTTTAAAAGCCAAAATGAACAGGATTTCAATGATTTTTATAATACTTTTGAAGACTTATTTTATAACCATTCTCAGATTATAGATAATGAGGTTTTAAAGGAATATTCTCAAAGGTGGAAGAGGCCACAGCTTTATAAAGATTTAGAGAAGTATAAAGAAGAAGATAAGATTATAAATATATTTGAACCTAGGGGAGCACAAATTGAAGCTTTATATGCTTTAGATAATGCTAGAAATGAAGGATATGATAAGGGAATAGTAGTAGCTGCAACAGGGGTTGGAAAAACTTATTTAGCTGCCTTTGATTCTAAGAAAGCTAAGAAAATTTTATTTGTAGCTCATAGAGAAGAAATATTAAAACAAGCAGCTCAAAGTTTTAAAAATATAAGACCTTCAGATGAATCAGGATTTTTCTATGGAACATATAAGGATACAGATAAAAATATTACTTTTGCTTTAGTTCAAACTTTAGGCAAAGAAATCTATTTAAATGAAGAGTATTTTAAAAAAGATAACTTTGATTATATTATAATAGATGAGTTTCACCATGCTGTTTCGAAAAATTATGTGAATATAATTAATTATTTTAAACCTAAATTCTTGTTAGGATTAACAGCAACACCTGAAAGATTAGATTCAAAAGATGTATTTGCTTTATGTGATTATAATCTTGTTTATGAAATAAGACTTACCGATGCTATTAATAAGGGATATCTTGTTCCTTTTAGATATTATGGGATTTATGATGAAACAGTGGATTATAATAAGATTGAATATAAAAATGGTAAGTATGTAGAAAAAGACTTAGAAGAAGCTTTAATGTTAAATAAGAGATGTAATTTTATCTTAAAGAATTATAAGAAATACAAATCATCAAAGGCTCTAGGATTTTGTACAAGCAGAAAACATGCTGAATATATGGCAAAATATTTTGCAGAAAATAATGTTCCAAGTGCAGCAGTATATAGTAATGCAGATGGAGAATATTCAAAAGAAAGAGGGGAAGCCATTAATGATTTAAGAAGTGGGAAGATTAAAGTAATATTCTCAGTGGACATGTTTAATGAGGGATTAGATATTCCAGAAGTAGATATGGTGATGTTTTTAAGACCAACAGAATCACCAAGTATATTTTTGCAACAACTTGGAAGAGGATTGAGAAAATATAGAGGAAAAGAATATTTAAATGTATTAGACTTTATAGGTAATTATAAAAAGGCAGATTTAATTCCTCTTATCTTAAGAGGAGCTGGAACAAAAGAAAAAACAGGAAAAGCAGGTAAGGAAGAAGAATATCCAGAAGATTGTTTAGTGGATTTTGATTTTAGATTAATAGATTTATTTGAAGAGATGGCTAAAAAGCAAACTAAGTTAAAGGATAAAATAGTAGAAGAATTTTTAAGAATAGAAGAAGAGATAGGTCATAGACCATCAAGAGTTGAGTTCTTTAACAATATAGATGAAGGAATTTACCAAGCTATGAAATCTAAAAGTGCATTAAATGTATTTAAGGATTACCTTGGATTTTTGAAGGAAAATAACAGACTTACTGAAGAAGAAGAAGTTTTACTTCAAGGAAGAGGATATGACTTTATTAAAATGATTGAAAATACAAGTATGAGTAAAAGTTATAAGATTCCTGTTATTTTAGGATTTTATAATGATGGAGATATGAAGATGGAACTTAGTGAAGATGATATTTATAAGAGTTTTTATGAGTTTTATCATAGTGGAACAAATAAGGTAGACATGCTTAAAGATAAGTCAACTGCTGCTTTTGAATCTTGGGGAAAGAAGGAATATGTATCTTTAGCTGTTAAAAATCCAGTGAATTTTTTAATTAAGAGTCATGGAGATTTCTTTAGTAGTAGTGAAAAGGAAGTTATTAAACTTTCAAAGGCTTTAGAAGAGGTAATTAAAAATAAAGAGTTTTTAGAACAAGTTTTTGATGCTTTGGAGTATAGAAAAGGAAAATACTATAGAGAAAGAAAGTTTTAATTTAATATATAATGAATATATGAAATGAATTTAATCCTACAGGAATGAGATATATTCTTGTGGGATTTTTTTAAAAAAGCACTATAAGAGAAAATTGACTAGAAAACAAACGAGATGTATAATAAAGGAAATAAATAAATAAATTTACAGAAATAAAAAATAAACTGCATGAAAGAAAAACAAAAAAGGAGGGGAGATGACAATTGTAATAAATTGTCTTACAAGAATGAATAATAGACCACCATTTTCATCTAGATTAACTGTTGAAGAATTTGAAAAGCATTATTGGTATAAGACAGAATTAGAGAAAATCTGCAGGGATTATGATTTACCTTCTCAAGGTACTAAGGCTGAACTTCAGGTATATATAGAAGAATTTTTATCTGGCAGGAAACCTTCAAATAAAAGAGCTGCTTCATCAAGAATTAGAAAATCAACTGTGCTTCTTAAAGAAGAAATAACTTTAGATACAAAGCTTATTGGGGGAGGATTTAAATTTGATAATAATGCAAGAAGCTTTTTTGCAGAGTATTTTAATGTTAAGAAATTTTCTTTTACCAAGGATATGGCTGTAGCTTTAAGGAAGGCTGAAGAGGAAAATGATTTAGAGATGACAGTAGGAGATTTAATTAAGATTTACGTTGATAGTAAAAATAATAAGAAAAAGAGTGCTAAAAGTGCAGAGGAAAAGACATATCAATGGAATAATTTTGTTAGGGACTTTTTTGATGATGATAGTGCAAGAGCTTTTAATAGGAATATAAAAGTGGCAGCATATTTATGGAGTAAGGTTCGTGATAATCCTGGGGAGAAGAAGTATTCAACTGAGTTGTTAGAGAAATATAGGAATGAGTTAGAAAAGTTATAAATAACCTTATTTTTCTAGGTATAAGAATAATTTTAATTCTTCTTTGAAAAAGTTAATTGAAGATATTAGCTAATAATGTTACTAAGGTTGATAAGAAGAAAATATATAAGTTTATAAAAATATTTGATATTATAGATACAAAAGAAGAGTGTAAAAAGATTTATTAGTAAACCGCTGAATTTCATAAGAGTGAAGTTTTATGCCAGATCAGCCAGAGTTTGTGGATATAGATGATATCGAAGATGACAATAATGAGGATGATGATGGAGATTCAATCGGAACTGTGGTGGCAGCAACGGCTGTTATTTCAGCAATAGCAACCTATACTGCGGTGAAAACAGCATCTTATATTAAAAGCTGGTTTGACAATGATGTTGTTCCAGGGGTTAAAAAGTTATGGGGTAAAATAACAGGTAATGAGGATACCTCAAGTGAATCAGAGGAAGAGGAGGAAAATGATAATGATTCAGAAGTAACTGAAAAGTTGGCTGATTTTACTCTGCAGATTGATAATGTATTATCAGAAGAGAATTATAAAAAAATTATTAGCAGTCAAGAGGCACAGGAGAGTCTTATAAAGATTTTAGGAGCTGCTGCTATAATTGTTAGTGAAATAAATAAATTATCTAATGTATGCATAAAAGATAAGAGTGAATTCATTGATTTAAAAGAATCTATGAAAAAACTTACAGCTCAACGTGTTACAGATGGTATTAATTTAATGCTTGAGAGTGGTAACTTTGTATTGGATGATACAAACTCTAAAATTTTTGCTGATTATTTTAGCGGAGGTTATGTTGAAGACGGGGAATATATACCATTAAGTAATAAAAATGTTATAAAAGCATTAGAATTTGAAATAGATGAAGAGAAGTAATTAATGTGATATTTATTCTAGAATCACCATAAAATATTATGAATAAGATTGTTAAAAAGTATTTTGATTTATAATAGAATCTAAAAAGCAGAAAGTAATCCTATAAGAATGAGATATATTCTTATAGGATTTTTTGGTCTAGTAGAGATTAGAAGTGACAAGTGATATGATACATCTCAAATTTTGATTTATAAAATAATAATTAATTTCTTATATTGAATGCTTGAGTTTCTGATAATTCATATTCTACTATATTTTTACCATTAAGATTTTCGTGGAATAGATTGAACTTATCTATTTGGTTATTTCCATAAGTTATTGCATAATAGTTTCCTGAATTTGCACGCATAGCAGTTCTGTATAAAGTATAAAACATAAATGCTTCATCTTTTGAAGAAACATTTTCTAAAACTTTAAAAGTATCACGTATTCCTTCTGATTCATTAGATGCTTTTGTTATACTTTGACGTAAAAGAGCTGCTCTTATAAAACGAGAAGAAGGTGAGAAGTCTCCAGGTAATCTAGCATCTTCAAAAATTTTTGAATCATAAGGTAAATAGTCATATAAGTTACATAAGTGTTTAGGGTATATTGGATCATTTGTTAAAGTACCTATTGAATTACTATATATTTGAAGTCCTAATTTAGTTTGTTCAACAATAATAGATTTTCCAGATTTATCATTAAGAATCCAATGTAGTAGTAAATCATCTTCAAATTGTGAAGTTTCAGGATTGAAGATATTTAGAGATGAAAGGTTATGAAGTACATCATCAACAGAAGAAAATTCAGAAAGCATCCAAAAAACAACATCTGCAGCTCTTAAATTATGCTTATCTTTTTTAAAGGAAGAGTAAGATGCATCATTTATCCAAAGGCAAGCACACATAAGCCCCATTTCATTAACTCCATCTGCAAGAATTGGATGATTTCGAGAGTCAGATTGATTTAATGATAATCCCATTAAAGCAAATTTGGAATTAAAGGATTCAGAAGAAGCCTTTGAAATCCAATTAAAATTTCTTGGAACAAAAGTAATTTTAGCTGGTCTATCTAAAGGAATCCAGTCAAATGTTCTACCAAGAATTGTATCATTATTTTTTGTAGTAATTGTTATACTAGTGCACATAAAAATACTCCTTTTAAATTTTTATTATAATAAAAATCAATTTATATACATCAATGAGTAAGTTCTCTATATAAAATTTATACTGTTACTTATAGTATATTAATTAGATTATTATCTTGTGAGTAATTATATTTACTTCTTAATTTTTATGTTGAATATAAAGGTAAAAATCTATTATTAGTGCAATACTTGGCAAAAATATGCTATTATAAAAAAGTTAAAGTTACTAGACTGGAGGAATTATAATGCCAAACATAATAGAAAATGGGGAATTTTTTAGTATAAAGAAAAAAGAATATAATAAAAAAACCTTAGCATGTATAAGGCAAGCTGTAGGAAAACTAGATGAAATTGAAGATAGGCCTTTAATGATGCTTGGAAAGATCCAAAGTGGTAAGACTAAATCATTTATTGGGGTTATTTCTTTAGCTTTTGATAATGGATATGATCTTGCTGTTGTATTAACTAAAAATTCAAATGCATTAGCAATGCAAACAACTGCAAGAATGAGAGATGAATTTAAGGTATTTAGAGATGATGATATAATTGAAATATTTGATATTATGTGTATGCCTCCTAATATGTCCAAATTTGAACTGGATAAGAAACTGATTATTGTAGTTAAGAAGGAAAAGAATAATATACCAAAGATGCTGAAGTTTATTGAAGATTATGCTTTAGATGAAGAGAAAAAATGTTTAATTATTGATGATGAAGCAGATTTTTGTAGTATAGGATATGATAAAAATAAGGAAACTGAAGAGTTTGATTTAAGAAAGATTGCATCACAAATAAATGAACTTAGATTACAACTAACATGTAAGTTCATACAAGTAACTGCAACTCCATATTCACTATATTTACAACCAGAAACAATAGATTTAGGTGAAAAGGAAATTAGACCAATTAAACCTAATGATACTGTACTTGTTCCTTATGGTGAAGGATATATTGGTGGAGAATATTATTTTGATAGAGAAAAGCATCCATTAGGTGAATATCTTCATTATGCAATCAATGAAAATGAACTTGAGATAATAAAGAGTAGTGATAGAAGAAGATTCAAAGAAGAGGATGTATTAATTAGTGATAAGATTAGTGGACTTAGAACAGCAGTAATAAACTTTATTATTGGTGGATGCATGAGAATACTTCAAAATGGAGGAAAACCAAGGGGTAAGAATAATAAATTTAGCTTTATAATTCATACTCAAATAGCTAAAGCAGCTCATACAAGACAGGAAAATATTATAGGAGAATTAATAAGTCAGCTTGAAGAAGAAGCAAGAAATGATAGTGATTTATTAGATGAATTCATTAATGATGGATATGCTGATTTAAGCAAATCAATAAAAGAATATGGATTTGAAGTACCTGGATTAGATGAAGTTAAAGAATATGTTAAGAAAGCAATTTTAGATCAATGGATAAGTAGAGTAATAGTAAATTCAGAAAATGATATTAATGCTTTACTGGACGATGATGGACAGCTAAGACTTAGAACTCCCTTAAATATATTTATAGGTGGTCAAATATTAGATAGAGGAATTACCATATCTAATTTAATAGGATTTTATTATGGAAGAACACCTCAAAAGATGCAGCAGGATACAGTATTACAGCATTCAAGAATGTATGGATATAGGAAAAAAGAAGATTTAGCTGTAACAAGATTCTATACAACAAGAGATTTATATGATAGAATGGCTAAAATTAACGAATTTGATGAAAAGTTAAGAGAGGATTTTGAAAAAGGAAACTTTGATAAAGGTGTTATTTTTATAAGTAAAGACAATAATGGAAAGATTATACCATGCTCTCCACAAAAGATAAGGATAAGTAATACTCATGTATTAAAGCCTGGAAAAACAACAACACCAGTAGGTTTCCAAACTGGATATAAGACTTACATAAAGAAAGATATAGAGAAAATTGATAGGATTTTAGAAGCTAATAATAATGGAGAGATAGAGGGAAAATTCAGTATTACTAAAAATGAAGCCAGCAAAATTGTAGAACTTATATATAAAACTATAGAGATAGAGAGTGATAGCTGCATTGATGAAAAAGCATTTATTTCATTAATAAATTATTTAAGTAAAGACAGAGTGAATGTGTACTGTGGAACTGATAGAAATATTAGTAGACTAAGAAAAACTTCTAGATATTATTCAGATATGCCATACAATAGAGATAATGACTTAAGACAGGCTAAAGAGATGGCTGTTAATGAACCAACTCTAATGCTTATGAAGCAGAATGGTTATGAGAAAAATGGATGGAGAGGTGCAGAGTTTTACTGGCCAGTTTTGGTTACTCCTGAAAGAGTTAGCACAGCAGTTTATACTTCTGAGTTGTTAAAATAAAATATATAGTTTGGTAAAGGATGTCTCATTTAAATTGTAAGACATCTTTTGTATCTTTATATTTAAAGAAGATATTGAACGTAATAATAAGTAGTGTTATATTTGGTGTTAGTATGGGGAAAAATAAAAGGAAGTGATTGTAAATGAGTAGACAAGCCAATAAACATGGTGGTGGAGCTAATACGAATAAGAATGGTTTAAAATTTGAACAGACTACTTCACTAGATAGTGCGTTGAAGGCAGTAGGATATAGAGTTGAGGATAATAAAGTATATTCAGGAAAAGAGTTAATTGGATATTCAGTTCCTAAAAAAAGAATATATAATAAGTTCCTGAAACCAATGGGAATTGATTATAAGGATTATAATTCTAAAGGGTGGCAACCTGATGAATGTTTTATTAATATAAAAAATAAAACAGCATATATAATTGAAAAAAAGTTTCAAAGTGGTAGTGGTTCTGTTGATGAAAAGCTACCTGGATGTCATTTTAAGAAGCAAGAATATTTAAAGTTGTTTACACCATTAGGTTATAATGTTGAATTTTTATATGTGTTAAACAATTGGTTTTTAAATGATATTTATAAGGATATATTAGAATACATAGAGCAAGTTGGATGTAGATATTATTTTAATGAGATACCATTAGAATATCTAGAATTATAAAATTTGGTTTAATTAATAAAAGTATATTTTTATTGTGGGACAAGCTAGATGAAGGAATAATATTTGGGTTTAAAAATTTACTTATTGGTTAGAATTATACCTATAATCTATAAAGGTTGTGATTGAAAAATGAATAAAGAAACAACTACAATCTGGAGTTTTGAAGACCGAGGCAATTGGTCAACTCATAAAGGTGATTATTCAGGTAATTGTAGCCCAAAGGTAATAAGAAACTTATTGCTTCGCTATACAAAAGAAGGAGACCTAATTTTAGATCAATTCTTAGGAAGTGGAACTACAGCAATAGAATCTTTGTTATTAAAGAGAAAAGTTATAGGAATAGATGTTAATAAAAGAGCTTTAAATATAAGCTGGAATAGAACAAAAGAATTAGGTGGATATATAAAATTAAATATTGGAGATGCTGTAAGTCTTAATATAAAAGATGGTACAATAGATTTTATATGTACGCATCCTCCATATAGAGACATAATAAGATATAGTAAAGACATTAAAGAAGATTTATCATTAATGGATAAAGAACAATATTATATGGCTATGGATAAAGTAGCAAAAGAATGTTTTAGGGTATTAAAAAGTAAGAAGAAATGTGCTATAATAATCGGAGATATTAGAAAGAATGGTTATATTGAGCCATTAGGCTTTAATGTAATGAATATATTTATAGAAAACAATTTTTTATTAAAAGAAATAATAATAAAAGAACAACATAACTGTAGTAGCACTAGTAAATGGATTGAACTTGCTAAGAAAAGAAATTTCTTATTAATAAAGCACGAATATATTTTTGTCTTTGAAAAGAGCTATTCTTATTAGCTCTTTTTTATTTTGAAATGAGAGGAAAGGAGAGTGTTTATATGAAGTATTATTATGAAGACCATAATATAAAATTGATAAATGAAGATACAATGAAAGCATTGAGTAAGATACCTAAAGCTTCTGTAGATATGATATTTTCTGATCCTCCATATTTTTTAAGTAATAATGGAATAACATGCGAAAATGGAAAGATGGTTTCAGTTAATAAGGGAGAATGGGATGCATCTAAAGGATTTAAAGAAGATGTCAAATTTCATGAAAAGTGGCTTAAAAAATGTGATAGAGTTTTAAAAGATAATGGAACTATATGGATAAGTGGTACGTATCATTGCATTCATCAGATAACTTATATTTTATTAAAAATGGGTTACTATATTATTAATGAAGTGGTTTGGTATAAGCCTAATGCTGCTCCAAACTTAGGATGCAGATGTTTGACAGCTAGCCATGAAATATTGATATGGGCTAAAAAAAGTAAGAAAGCTAAACACGTATTTCATTATGATATAGCTAAAACATTTAATGAAGGAAAACAATTAAGAAGCTTATGGAAAATAAGTACTACGCCAAAGGCAGAAAAAAGATTTGGAAAACATCCAACTCAAAAACCTTTAAATCTTTTAGATAGAATAATAAAGATTTCAACTAATGAAAATGATGTTATATTAGATCCTTTCTGTGGAAGTTCAACTACAGGTGTAAGTGCAGTTACAAATAACAGAAGATATATTGGAATAGATAATAATGAAGAGTTTGTAAACTTATCAAAAATGAGACTCTTAGATATAGTTGATGAGAATAAAGAGGAGATAATTATAAACAAAGGAGAAAATTTAAATATGAATAACATAAAAGCAAAGCCGTTTTTAAAGTGGGCTGGAGGAAAAGCAAAGTTAATACCAGACATTGAAAGCAGATACCCAGAAAAATTAAAAAACCAATCAATAAATACATATATAGAACCTTTTATTGGTGGAGGTGCTTTATTCTTTGATATCACATCTAAGTATGATTTTGATAGAATAGTGATTAATGATATAAATAAGGAATTAATTCTTACTTATAGGGTTATAAAAGATAGTGTTAATGAACTTATAGGGGTGTTAACACAGTATCAGAATAAATATAATGAACTAGAGTCTATAGAAGAGAAACAAGAATATTTTTACAATATTAGAGAAATGTTCAATGCAGGAAAAGGGAATATAGACTATAATGACACTATAAATGAAGAATCTATAAGACATGCAGCATATATGATATTTTTAAACAAAAGCTGCTTTAATGGTTTATATAGAGAAAATAAAAAAGGTGGATTTAATGTGCCTTTTGGAAAGAAAAAGACAGTTAATACTTTTGAAGAAGATAATTTACTAGCTGTAAATAGGATATTACAAAAAACTATTATTTTAAATGGCGATTTTGAAGGTGTTGAAGAGTATATAGATGAAAATACATTTATATATTTGGATCCTCCATATAGACCATTAAAAGATAAAGGTAGTTTTAAAGATTACTCAAAAGAAGAATTTAACGATGATACTCAGGAAAGATTAAGGGATTTTTATAAGAGAGCTAGCGATAGAGGAGCTGTACTAATGGAAAGTAATTCAGATCCTAAAAATGCAGATGAAGATGATTTATTCTTTGATGAGTTATATAGTGAATTTAAGATAGATAGAATCAGTGCTGCAAGAAGCATAAATAGTAAAGGGACTGGTAGAGGGAAAGTATCTGAAATACTGGTTATGAACTATAATGTTGAATAATGTAGAGGTCAAGGTGAGTAACATCTTGACTTTTTTTGTTCGCCCAGCATGTTTGCTGAGCCGGCAGGCTGAAAGAAGCCTGCGTCGCCGTCCAGATAGGAAGACAACTCGAATGTAAGTGCGTTATTGGTAAGGATAAGGTATGAAGGAAGCGCTAGAGGACATATGGAACATAACGCAAGTAAACCAAGTATTGGCTTATAAAGTGGATAACCTTGCAAAAAGTAGGAAAGTCCAAAGTTCGGTAGTTACTTTATAAGTTTTTATGGATGTGTTCATATGGGGCAGGCAAGCTTAA
>NZ_FPBY01000119.1 GCF_900116755.1 Clostridium sp. DSM 8431 | reverse complement strand
TAGGCTCTTTGCAATTTCTTCATCCCTTTCTATCTTCCTCTTATATTGTCCTAATTGGCAGATTTTATGATTAAATACATGTAAGATCGATATAAGTCAATCTATTTTCAATATCTTTAATTATTTCATCTACTATTATTTCCTTAGAAAATATAAATTTCAATAGAAATTCCACTTGATTTTTTAAATCATCCTTACTCCTAGGAATTTAGTAAAACCTTTAGGGTTATAGTTATTTATGTGTTTATTCATTAATATCATTTCTTGAGTACATATTGACATTCTTAAACACATTTATCTATATTTTCATCAACCAAAGTATTCCTCCTTTAACTTTAAAAGGTAAATTAGTTTCTGTAACAAATTCTGCATCTATTCCTATTTCTTTTGCCACTTCAACTTCTTTTATAATCTCTTTAGTTTCATCTAAGGAATATACATAAGCTGATTTTTCTTCAAAATCACAATCAATATTTCTTTCATTAATAATTTCCTTATATTTTTTTATAGCAGTTTCATTAGCCAATGCATACTATTTAGCCATATCTATTCCAAATTCTTTTTTTATTTTAGATTATATAATGTGGTGCTGTGATGTTATTTTTGCTGTAGTATTTCTTGTGTTACCTTCTTTATTTAAAAAATATGCTGTTAATATTCCTGCAATTCCTGCACCTATTATAAGTGTATTAGTCTTTATGTCACCATTTAACGCTTGTCTTTCCTTAAAGTTTTGGGAGTCATTCCATACTGAAATCATTGAAATCACCTCAAGTATATAATGCCCCCCAAAAATTTATTTATTCTATTAATTAAACATCCTTTAAAGTATCAATACCAATACATGTTCCATTTATTTTTAAAAGATTTATAATAATATTTATGATAAAAAATTATACAAAAGACAAATTATATTGGAGGCTAGATAATGAAATTTAAATTTAATACTGGAATAAGTGGAAAACTTATGTCTTTGGTAATAGGTGTGGTAGCCCTTTCCTGTGTAAGTCTTACATTAATTAGCTATCAATTGATCAAAAGAAATCTTATTCGTAATAGTTTAGACCTTATGCACACTATTACAGAACAAACTGCAAGTCTAATTAATTCTGAAATCCAGAAATCTTTCACTATGGGTGAAACCTTAGCTCAAATGCCAGTTATTTTAGATGATAATGTTGATATTCAAAAGAAATTAGCAGCTCTTGAAAAAGAAAAAAATCACTTTGGATGTTTAAGTATTGGTATTGGAGACCCAGAAGGAAAAGTAATATTTCTAGAGGGTGAAACAGCTGATGTACCTGATGAAGATTTTTATAAAAGAGCTTTATCAGGAGAAGATAGTGTATCCTCTCCACGTCATTCTGGAATTTTAAATGAAGATGTAATAACTTATGCCATTCCTGTATTTGCAGATGCAGAGCAAAAAACTGTAGAATCAGTTATAGTGTTTAATATGCCTGATGATGAAATAAGTAATTTATTAAAGAATGTGAAGTTCTTAAATACAGGTTCAGCTTATATGGTAAATGAAGAAGGTATAATTACTGCAAACTCAGATGAAAGTATGATTAACTCAAAAGTTAATCTTATAAATGACACAAATTCAAAATCATTTGCAAATTTTGAAAAGCAAATGTCATCTGATGATAGTGGAATTGGTGAATATTATTATAATGGGGAAAAGAGGATAGAATCTTATGAAAAGATAAGCAATACAGGTTGATCAATATCCATCTCTGCTTCTTATTCTGATATTATAGAAAGTTCTAAAGTTATAAAAAGAATATCCACCTTAATAATGCTCATAGTAATAATAATTGCATCTATTATAGTTTCTTTATTTGCTAAAAGAATTACTGATGTTATTAGGAAACTAGTTAAGCATTTAACTAATATTTCAACTGGAGATTTTTCTGTTAAAATTGAGGATGAATTACTAAATAGAAAAGATGAATTTGGAAGTATGTCTAAATGTGTTAATAAACTAACAGAGTCCATTGGATGTATGATTAATAAAATAAATGATATAACTACTCAAATGCGTGCTGATTCAGAAGGTCTGTATGAAAACTCTAAAGATCTTGCCCTATCAACAACTGATATTAAAAATTCTATTTCAGAAGTAGCTAAAAGCAATTCAAATCAAGCACATGAGATTAATGACATTACTTATGAAACAGAAGAATTTAGCAAAAAAGTAGATGATATGAGTAAATATACTGATAGTGTTAAGAAGAGTACTATAGCTATATCAAGTAAAGCAAATTCATCTAAAGATATAGTTGATAATTTAGAAAAGTCCGTTAAGAAGTTCTTTAATGAGTTTGAACAATTTAAATACAATGTAGATGAACTTGGATCTAATATGAGTAAAATTAAATCCATAACACAAATTATTGATGAAATTTCAAGTCAGACAAACCTTCTAGCATTAAATGCAGCTATTGAAGCAGCAAGAGCAGGTGAATCAGGAGTAGGCTTTGCTATAGTTGCAGAAGAAATAAGAGTTTTAGCTGAACAAAGCAAGAAAAATTCAGCTCAAATTTCTGAAATAATAAAAAATTCTTATGATAGTACAGCTAAAATTGCAGACAAGTCTAATTCAATAGAAACAGAACTAAAAAAACAAAATGAACATATCAATGATGTTAAAGAGTCATTTGCTACCATTGTTTTATCAGTAGAAAAAGTTCTTCCTGAACTAAATAAAGTTTATGAAGGATTTAAAGAAGTACAAAAAACTGAAAAAGAAATTCTTAATAATATTGAAGTTGCATCATCAGTATCAGAAGAGGTATCAGTATCTTCCGAAGAAATTTTAGCATTAAGCGAAGAATTAAGTAAGGTTGGAAATAGTGTGAATAATGCTTCTGAAAAATTAAATGAAAAAATATTAATAGTAGTTAATTAATTAAATGAATTTAAAATTAATTAATTTTAAAGATGGTACAGTGAGTAGATTTAAATTTACAGGGGAAGTAGGTAAATTTAAATCTACCTACTCTCCATAAGACCTTTCTTTATGCATCTTTAAAATTGAATAATGAGAAGCTACATATAATGTAGTGCTATGATGTTATTTTTGCTGTGGTTGTGTTGCCTGAAATCATTTAAAAATCACCTAAAATTTATGGTTGCCCTTAAAATTTATTTATTCTACTAACTCAGCAATTTCCCTCAAATCATCAAGTCTAATAAGTGTTCCATCTATTGCATGTTTAATCTCTTCAAATAAACAAAATTATATCATCAATAAGTTCTTCTTTTGCCAAAAGATTACTAATTTTTACTCTAAAGAGTATGTACTCCTAAAATTAATCCTCTTAGCTTGTACTATATCCAAAATAAAGCTATAATATCTATATTATTACATAAAAATAAAATTTAAACAAAGAAAGTAGGATACATATGATACTTCTTCTTCCACTCATTTTAATATTTATGGGGATAGGATTTGCCTTAGCACTATTAGAAACATTACTTCCAATATTCATAATAGGAGCAGTAGTACTATTCATAGGCTTTGCAATACTACTTACTGTTCTATCTCGTAAGAACTTCTTTACAAGATACGAATCTGGCTTAAAAAGAATTGCGAGCAAATTAATAAAGGTCATTATAATAGCAGAAATGATAGGTAATGTTTGCTGTTTCTGCATTTGCATATACTTAAAAATTCGTTTACATATTTAAAGAAGCTACTTTTAAAAGCAGCTTCTTTATTTTTATCAACTATATAATTCTAAAAAAATCATGTGTTCTTACATCAGATAAATAGTTTATCATATTTATATATTTATCAAAGAAAATTCCCTTAAAGTAAAAAGAGACTCAGTACACTTACTGAATCTCCCTTAACATAAACTTGTCTCTATTTGATTATTCCTACAATCTCATTAATATCCTTAATGCCTTGCTCCCTGCAGAAAGCTTCCATTTCATCAATAATTTCTTTTCCAGCCATAGGATTACTAAAGTTAACTGTTCCTATTTGCACAGCACTAGCTCCTGCCATCATAAATTCAATGGCATCCATTCCAGATGTTATTCCCCCTAAGCCTATAACAGGAATATCCACAGCCTTTGCTACCTGATAAACCATTCTAAGGGCTATTGGCTTAACTGCTGGACCTGAAAGACCTGCTGTTACATTGTTGAATATTGGTTTTCTCTTATATGGATCTATTGCTAAGGCGTTTATTGTGTTAATTAAGCTTACTGAGTCTGCCCCTGCTTCCTCTACCTTTACTGCCATATCAACTATATTTTCTGCATTAGGTGATAGTTTAACCATTAAAGGTTTCTTTGCTATTTTCTTCATTTCCTTAACAAAATCATGAGCTATGTCAGACTTAATTCCATAAGCCATTCCTCCATGTTGTACATTAGGACATGAAATATTAAGTTCTATAATATCAACATCTGTATTATTTATCTTTTCTATAGCTTCTGCATAATCCTCAAAGCATCCTCCACCTACGTTAGCTAAGATGTTAGTTCCAAGCTTTTTCATGTTAGGAAGTTCTCTTTTTATGAATGCATCAACTCCTGGATTGTTAAGCCCTACTGAGTTCATCATTCCTGAAGGAGTTTCAAAAACTCTTATTCCATCATTACCTTCTTTAGGTCTTAAAGTTAATCCTTTTGAAGATATTCCTCCTAGGATTCCTACATCATAAAAGTTGTTATATTCTGAGCCAAAACCAAAGGTTCCTGAAGCTGCTATAACTGGATTTTTAAAATCCACACCATTAATATTTACTTTTAACATTCTTCATTCCCCCTAAAGTTCAACATAGTATCCATCAAATACTGGACCATCTTTACATGTTCTCTTATTTCCATCCTTAGTTTTGCATGTACATACTAAACAAGCTCCAACTCCACATGCCATGTGTTTTTCCATTGATACAAAAATCTTTGTACCCTTTTCTTTGCACATATCTACTACTGCCTTCATCATTACTTCTGGTCCACAGCATAAAACTGTATCATATTCTTCTGGCTTTAGTATTTCTGTTACAAATCCTTTATGACCGTGCTTTCCTGTGTTTGTTGTAATTTGTACACTACTTGCATACTTTTCATATTCTTCAGTTAAAAATATGTTATCTCTATATCCTGCATAAACGTCTATTACAGCATCTTTATTTTTTTCTCTTAATCTCTTAGCAACTTCAACCATAGGAGCAGTTCCTATTCCTCCTGCAACTATAGCTGTCTTTCCCAAGTTTTCTAGGTTGAATCCATTTCCTAAAGGTCCTGTTAAAGATATTTCTTCTCCAGCTTTCATTTTAGAAAATTCTTCTGTTCCCTTTCCTACTACTGCATACATGAAAGTTACTGTTCCATCTTCCTTTTCACATACACTTATTGGTCTTGGAAGTAACGTAGTACTCCCTTCTTTTTTTAGCATGTAGAACTGACCTGGTTTAACTTCATTAGTATCAGTACATACCATTTTATATATATTATCAATTACTTTTTCGTTAGAAATTATTTTAGATTCTCTGTATGTTAAGCTCACTTTAATCTGTCCCCCTATTTAAGATTTGCTACTGCTTCTCTTATTGCCTCTCTCATTTTTATAGCTTCTTCTCTTGCTACCTTTGCAAAATCTTTTTCATCTCTACCAAGCTTTTTGTAAGCTGCTATAATTCCTCTTGAAGAGTTAACTACTCCTCCATTTCCGTTATTTAAGTACATAGCAACGTCTTCTGCCTTTCCACCTTGTGCACCATATCCTGGTATAAGGAAGAACATTGAGTTAAATCTCTTTCTTAAAGCTTTTCCCTCTTCAACGTGAGTACATCCTATAACTCCTCCTATTGGATGATATCCACATTCAGCTGTTAAGTCTTTACCCATTTCCATAAGTTTATCTCCAACTACACTGTAAACTTTATCTCCTGAAGTTGTATCTAGGTATTCTATATCTTCTGCTCCCTTATTAGAAGTTCTAACTAAGCTAAATACACCTTTTTTTCCACTTTCTAAGTATGGAAGGTATGGTTCTATACTGTCCATTCCCATATATGGGCTTAAAGTTATGAAATCTGCTTCAAAGTCACCTTCAAAGTGAGCCTTTGCATACATTTTTGCTGTTGCTGCTATATCGCCTCTTTTTATATCAGCAATTATAACTGCATCCTTTTCTCTTAGCATATCAAGAGTTCTCTTATAAGCATTTAGCCCAGCTAGTCCTAATGCTTCATAGTAAGCTATTTGAACTTTGAAACATGCAGCTACGTCTTCTGTTGCTTCTATTATTTGTCTGTTAAATTCAACTATTGCATCTTCAGAAGATTTTCCTTCTTTAATAAATGAAGGGATATAATCTAAAGATGTATCAAGTCCAACACAAACAACTCCTCTTTCTTCAACTCTTTTATATAACTTATCCATTATTGTCATAACTTTAATTCCCCCTACTTCTTATAAACTATTTTTCCGCTCTTAACTGTCATTAATATTTCTCCGTAGAATTCCATTCCTTCATAAGGTGTATTTTTTCCCTTTGAAGCAAACTTCGAACTGTCTACCTTTATTTTCTTATCTAAGTCTACTAATACTAGGTCTCCATCTTTTCCTATTTCTATAGTACCTTTATTCATTCCTAAAAGTTTAGCACCATTTTTACTCATTATTTCGCTTAATTTATTTAAAGTTATATTCCCGTCTTTAACTAAGCTTGTATAACATATTGGAAATGCTGTTTCAAGTCCAACCATTCCTGGTGATCCATTTTTCTTATCTTCTTCAGTATGTGGTGCATGGTCTGTTCCTATACAATCAACAAACCCATGTTTAATTGCCCAGTGCAAGTATTCTACATCTTCCTTTTCTCTTATAGGAGGATTTACTCTATAATTGCTTACATCCTGTGTTAAGAATATATGATGTGGTGTAACTTCACATGTTACATTTGCACCTTCCATCTTTGCATCAATTATTGCTTCCATTGATTTCACTGTTGACACATGGCACATATGAAGTCTACCTTTAGTATACTTAGCTAGTTCCACATCTCTTATAGTCATCATATCTTCAGCAAGTCTCATATCAAGCTTTGAAAATTCAGGACATTCAGCATGGCTCATAACTACCCACCCAGTTTCCTTTGTTAATTCTAAAGCTCTACGCATAGTTTCATTACTTACTACACCTTTTCCATCATCTGAAATAGCTTTTAAGTTTTTATCACCTTTAAATGCTTCTAAATGCTCTAATGTTACTCCATCAAAGTCCTTTGTTACTGAGACGCATTGATGTAAATCTACAAGTCCTACTTCTTTTCCTCTGTTTCTTATATACTCTAAAGTTTCCTTATCTGAAACTATTGGCTTTGTGTTTGCCATAAGACATACCCCTGTATATCCTCCTCTTACAGCTGCCTTTGAACCAGTTTCAATATCTTCTTTGTAAGTTAATCCTGGGTCTCTAAAATGTGTATGTGTATCTATAAATGCTGGCATTAATGTTTTACCTTCAGCATCTATTACCTCTACATTTCCCTTTGCTATTTCATCTGAAATTTCTTTTATTTTTCCATTTTCTATATAAACATCACCATGAAAATCATGAGCTGCATCAACTATTCTTGCATTCTTTATTAGTAGATTCATAACTTAAAAACGCCTCCTAAAGATCACTTAATTTTGCTAAACTGTCACAATACTCACATCTATACATTCCAGTCTCTCTATCCATAAGTATGAAAGAATGAGGAACATATTCTTCTGTACTTGTTATACATCTTGGATTTTGACACTTTAAAATATCAACAACCTTTTCAGGAAGTTCAGGTTCTACTTTATTAACCTTACCATCTATAACTTCATCAACTGTAACTCCAGGAGACATTAATGCTAAAACTGTATAATTAATATCTTCAAGTTTACATTCTTCTATTTTTATTATATCTTTTCTTCCCATTTTCTTGCTTTCAGCATTCATTATTAATGCTACTTTATTAGTAGACTTTGCAAGTTTAAGATATTTAAAAATCTTAACTCCAAGTCCTGCTTCTATATGGTCAATTACTAATCCGTTTTTTATACTAGTTATTTCTAACATTTAAGCCACCCCCAATAATTTGCACATTAATGCCATTCTTGCATACATTCCATATTCTGCTTGTTTAAAATATGCTGCTCTTGGGTCTTTATCTACTTCAACTGCAATTTCATTTACTCTTGGAAGAGGATGCATTACTATCATATCTTGTTTTGCTGCGTTCATTTTTTCTTTATCTAATATGTAGCTATCTTTAAGTCTTAAATATTCTTCTTCATTAAAGAATCTTTCTTTTTGAATTCTTGTCATGTAAAGAATATCTAATTCTCCTATAACATCTTCAAGATTATCCACTTGCTTAAGTTCTATATTTTTCTTTTCTATATATTCAGTTCTTATATAATCTGGAATTTGTAGTTCTTTAGGTGAAATTAGTACAAACTTTGTACCTTCATATCTTGACATTGCTTTAATTAATGAATGTACTGTTCTTCCATACTTTAAGTCTCCACAGATGCCTATTGTGTGTCCTTTTAATCCTTTTTTCATACATTCAATTGTTAGAAGGTCTGCTAGTGTTTGTGTTGGATGTTGATGTCCTCCATCTCCAGCATTAATAACTGGTACATCTGAATAAATGCTTGCAACCTTTGCTGATCCTTCCATTGGATGTCTCATTGCTATAATATCTGCATATATTGATACTATTTTTATAGTATCTGCTAAACTTTCACCTTTTGATACTGAACTTGAATTTGGTTCAGAAAAACCTAATACTGTGCCGCCAAGTTTCATCATTGCAGCTTCAAAGCTCAATCTTGTTCTTGTGCTTGGTTCATAGAATAGTGTACCCAAAATCTTTCCATCACATATTTTAGAAAATTTCTTTGGGTCATTAATAATTTGATGTGCTAACTTAAATAGTTCGTCTAGTTCTTCTACGGATAAATCCATAGGATCTATTAAATGTTTATTTTTCATAAAGTTTTTTCACTCCTTCTTAACTTCTCTGAGCTAAAATTAAAGGTATTTTTGTATATAAAAAAACGCCTTTCCCTTAAGGAAGGCGCAATAATCCTATTTATCTTAGTCTTAAGTATCTTCCTTAATGATCTCTCTGGATCAAATTAAAGGTTTTTTCTTTTTGTTAAGAATACCACCTAATGATACTCTTGTCAATAATAAATTGATACTACTTTTTAATCTCAAAAAGTCTTTAAAAAATATTGATTCTACATATATATTGGTCTTTCACAAATAAATGTTGGTGTGCTTTACATAGTATGTCTTCATTAAAATTTTACTATTATCTTACCTCTGCATTTAATTCATATAAAAATTCTACATCATTAAATATTTTTTCTTTGCAGAATATTATAAACCAAGCAAGATAATTTGAAAGATACTTTGTTGCAATACCATTAAACCTTTTAAACCACTTTTTATAAATCACCCTAAAGTTTTGCATAAGTTTATTATCTGCTGGTATGTCCTTATCTGGATCTGCCCCATATTTTTGGGCTACTAAATAAACATACCTGTCTACATAAGGTACAATATTAGAACCTTCACTAATTCTAGGAAGTATTTTTAATTCAAACTCCTTAAAGCTCCATACTCTCTTGCATAGTGGCATTGAAAGCATTGTATCCATGTCTCCATTCCCTGATACAACTATTATCTTTTCTCTTTTATCAGTTTCTATTTTTTTATTTCCTTTAAAACTTTCTTTAACAGTAGTCTTAATCATATGTATATTGCCTTTTAGTACAACTTCATTTTGAATTTTTCTTAAAGCTTCTAAAACCTTATGTCTCCATGCAAAAGCTGTGTTAATATTTATATTTAAAATCTTAGCACACTCTCTTAATACTTTTTTCTCTAAAATAAGCTCACAAAATTTGAACCAATCAGATGGTTTCTTTTTAGAATAACTCCAAACAGAATTAGTTACTGAAGAGAAAGTTTTTTGGCATTCTTTACACTTAAAACGCTGAATTCCATTGAACTTTCCATACTTTATGTACATTTTTGACTTACAGTGAGGACATAGCTCCACCTTTCTTTTAGCATAAATATCATTTTTTAATAGAGAGTCTCTATGGTCTTTTAATTTATTGTAATCAATATCTACTTTAATCATTTTTAGTCACCTCATGCAAGATTATTGACACAAATATAATTTTTCAAACCTTACCAACATTTCTTTATTAAAGACCTCTTATATGAAATTTTTTTATTTTATACAAAGGTTTTTTATAACAATCTCACTGTCCCCTCCCCTATGCATATCGAGTAGGTGAACCTCAGAAATTTTTTTTTCTGAGGTCTTTCCTCTCACAGAACCGTGCATGCGGGCCTCGCACACGGCTCTTGATAAATCTCCATTATTCTTTATAATAATGCAAAACTGCTGTTTCTACCTTAGACATGTCAAATAGTTTGATTTCATCAAACCATTTGTTCGGAAGTGCCATACACACAAGTGGACTTAGTGAATTTCTCCATCTCGTCATGGATATTTTCTTAAAAGTACCCTTGTATCCCATTTTTCTTAGAGTTTTATGAAGTGATTTATAACTTTTCCACTCTTTCATTTGCTTCATTCGAAGTCTTCGTCTAATCCATTT
>NZ_FPBY01000054.1 GCF_900116755.1 Clostridium sp. DSM 8431 | reverse complement strand
GGTACGCCGATAGAAGAAATTTTTGAGTCATTAAAAATAGCTTAGGATTCTGTTTGGTTACTTGACTGTAAAATTTTTCAAGTAAAAATGCACTATCATAGTTTATATTTATTTGATTGAAAAAATATCCTAATTAATTAATTTGGTATTACTTGATTTAAAAAAAGAGTTATAAATTTTATGAAGTTTATTTACAAATATGAGAAAAATATGTAAAATAAAAGCGTAATATATTACAATAAAGTAAAAAGGGGAAAGTGAAATGAAAGCAGGATATTTAGTTGGTAAATGGATTGAGAAAAAATTAAAAAGCATGGGGCAAAATGCAATAGTAACATTTTTAGCAAAAAGTGTTGGTAAAACAGTTGCAAAGAAGATAGTTTCTAAAGTTGTTGCTGTTGGAGCAACAGCTGCTGCTGGTTATGTAGCTTCATTATTAGGAGCATCAGGAAGTATAGCAGGACCAATAGGAACAATAATTGGTGGAGCTACAGGATGGTTATAATATTGCTATTATAGTAAAATATTAATTTTAATTTATCAATTAGAGCTTGACCTCTAGGGGGCCAAGCTCTTGTGATAAAAACTTTTAGGAAAAGGATGAATATGTAGTGAAAGAAAAAGAAATTTTATATTTTAGTTTAATATCAGCTTTTTTTCTTATTATTTTAGGATATTGTACTGGAGGATTAATTAGTGGAGGAGTAAATTCTAACCTTACTTTAAGTATTAATTATTCTCAAGATAATCCGGGAATTATGTTCTTTTTTTTAAATAATATAAAGTTTTTTATAAGTATATCATTTTTACCTTTTATTAATTTGTATTTTTATATAATACAATTTATATCAATAGGTATTAATATAAGTGAAATTATAAGTTTACCATTTAAATCTCAATTTTACATATTATATAGGCATTTATTTTTTGAAGTAATAGCAATAATGATTTCAATTATATTAAGTTATAGATATATTATTGATGCAAAAAAATTATTAAATGATATTAAGATTGATTGGAAAAAAGAAGGGAAAATGGTGGCGGGTGCTTATCTATTTATACTAATTTGTACTATAATAGCTGCAGTATTGGAGGGAACAGCAAATGTGGCAAGTTAAAAATCTATTTTTTGGATATGATGATAATTTAATATTAAAAAATGCCAATATAGAAGTTAAAGAAAATAAAGTTGGAATTATCGGAGTTAATGGTGTAGGAAAAACAACTCTGTTAAAGTTACTTGCTGGAGAAATTTTACCTAAAGATGGAACTATTAAAGTAGATAAAAAGTGTTATTATACAAGATACAATTTTTCTAAATATGAAAGGTTTTCCATAAGGGATTTTTTATTGCTTGTAGAAAAACTTGAATCTTTTGATACAAGTAATTCTGAGTACTATATTAATTTATTAGGAATCAAAGAGTATTTAGATTATTCTATTGGAAATTTATCTAAAGGAACTCAGAAAAAAGTAGCATTATTATTAACGTTCTTATCAAAAAGAGAGATGCTTTTAATAGACGAGCCTTTTGAATCTATAGATGAAAAAAGCAATGAAAATATTATTAATGAATTTATAAAAATTGATAAAGAGATTATTATTATTAGTCATGATTTTAATTATTTAGATAAGGCATGTAGTAAAATATATGAAGTTAAAAATAAGGGGATAGAAGCCTATGATAGATTCATTTGATATATTATTTAGCAAGATATTAATTAAAAATTCTAAAATAAATTATAAAAAAGAAGTTTTTCTAGGAATAGGTCTTTCACTACTATTTGCTATATTTTTTTTCATAAGCAGTAAGTATACAAAGCTTTGCATATTGAGTTTTTTTATTTTTATTTCTTTTGCAAGTTTTTTAAAAGAAAATCAGATATTTATGGTTTACGATGATTTCAAATTATTTGATTTAGATATAAATAGTTTTAGATTTTTTAAAAGTTATATAATTCAAAGATTTTTTAAAGATAACTATATAAGTAATTTGATTTTGTTCTTTTGTTCATCTATTTTTCTTATTATTAAAGATGTGCAATCGTTTATTTGGGTAATTATTGTACTTGTTACATACATTATTTTGATGCCCATTAATCATATAATTGGTGTGAGAAGACCTAATATGATTTTTCTCAAGATTATATTAGATTTAGCTATAATTGCGATGCTTATTATAGGTGTTGTTAATAATTTTTTTTATGCAGAAGTTATATTAAATGAGCCTGGAAGTATTAAGTCTTTAGTACAATTCTTTATTTCATCATTAATGACTATAGTAGTTCTTATTTGTATTAGCCGAATTAAGAAAAAAAGTGAATCTAATAATAAAATTACAATTATATATAAAAGTATAAATTGGATAAAAAAATTTGATATGGAAGTGTATAAAGATTATCTTTTAAATTTTCAAAGTATAGTAATATCTATAATATCAATAGTTATTCTATTCTTTTTGATAAGAGATACCAATGATCAATATTCTACTTTAATGACTGTTATATTTATTATAGCACCTGCAGGAGTTTTTAATAAAAAAACTAAAAAAGAGTACGATATTATGAAATTTGATCATATATTTTTAGATAGAAATTTAAGTGATAAAGATATTTTGCATGTTAAGCTTTGTAAATTAAAAACAATATTCACAGAAGTGGTTATAAAGTTACTTTTAACAATAATACTTTTATCTATATGTGGAGAATTGGAATATATTTATGTGCTTTTTGATGTATTTATTATTTCAGTTATATCTTCCATAATGCATTTCATTATAGTTATAAAGAATAATAGACTAACATCTGTTTATGTAAATATTGTAAAATATACACTTGTAATTGTTGGATTATTAAAAATATATGGAAGTATAAGCAAAAGTTTATTTTTAATATACAGCATATTTGTATTTTTACTTACGTTTATTCTAATGATTGATATATTAAAAGAAGAGAGGAAAAATGATGAAAAAAGAGTGTAAAATCTTATTGAGTTTAATTTATATTATTTTGTTAAGTGTAGTGAGTTTTTTTAATGCATCTGAAATAATAAAGGAAATTTTAAATAATAATCAAATATTAATATTTATTTTGGACATACTTATTAATACCTTTATATTTATATTAAATATAGTGATAATGGGTTTTATATATAGAGTTGTATATAAAATTTTAACTAAAAATACACTTGATAGTAGAGAATCAAAGGATACAGCATTAATGTTATTAATGCCATTATTATATACACGTTTACTTATATTTTGTACTGTCTATATATTGGGTTTTAAATCTATATTCTTGTTATTGTTATTTATAAATCCATTCATATATATTTACCAGTTAAAGCAGATAAAAAATATAGAACAGGTAAAGAAAAAAATGATAGTTATTTTACCATTTGTAATGTATGAAATTGTTGATATAATTGGAATATATGGAAATTTGATTTAGATAAGTTAAAGGGGTTGTTTTTATGGATGAAATTTTAGAAAAGTATAAAAAAAATTCTAATAGCTCATATGAACTATTAAGAAAAAAACACATGGGTATAAAAGAAACAATATTAGATATATTTTTTGATCAGCTTCTTACAATAAAAGATTCATTATTAGCATCAGCAGAAGGGTCTTATTATCTATTTATATATGAAGATAAGAGTATTTTACTTGTGAAAAAGAAAGAAAAAATTATTAGAGAAGTAGATGTGACTAATTATATTGACAAAACTCAAACATTTAAGAAGTTTAAATTTGACGGATATATATATAAGAAGTATAGAAAAATTTAGGGTGAAATTTATGAAAAGAAAGATATTGTTATTAAGCATTATAGTTTGTGCAAATACTTTGTTATTTGGATGCTTAGAAAATAAGAAAAAAGTAGAGGATAATAAGGTTATATCTGAAGTATTAGGAATTTCTTCTGATGAATGGGAAGAAAAATTAAAGAGAATTGACTTTACTGAAAAATATCCTGAATACAAATATGTATTAAGTGATGATGATATTTTTAATGGAATTTCAATTGCTAATTATGATATTAATATACCACAAAAGGCAGATAAGTTACAGGAAGTTGTAGAATATGGAAATTTATATGGCACAGATAAAGACAGTGATAAATATATTCAAATTTCTTTAATAGAAAAAGAAAAAAATTATAGTATTGATATTAATTATGAAACTGGTGAAAGAATTAATGAAAATGGAAACTTTTTTATTGATAGAGATAAAGAAGAATATATAAATGAAAAAGTCAACATGATAAGAGAAGTAATTAATTAAAAGAGAGTATTATTATGAAGAAAATATTAACGTTTATTGTGTCAATACTATTCATTTTTAGTATATGTTCTTGTAGTAAAAGTGATAAGAAAAAGGAATATGAGACTTATGAAGTAAAAAGTAATTATATTTCATTTTCAGGATATATAGATTCTAAAAGTTATAAAAGTTATATGATTTCTGATAGTATTATTTTATCTGTAAATAATGGTGACATAGTTACTAAGGGGCAGGAGCTTTATAAGATAAATAATGATAATAATGCAGAAACAATTAAAAATAATAATAAAATAAGTAATATGGAGCAGGATATTGCATCTTGTGATGATAAGATAAAAAAGTTAACTAATAATAGTAATGAAATTGCTAAAAAAATAGAATCTTGTGAGGATTTAGCATTAATTGAAGAATATAAGATTAAAAAATCAGATTTAGATAATTCTATTGAAGAGATGAAGAAGTTAAAATTAGATTTTGAAAGAGGATTAAGAGATTTAAAAGTAGATATTCAATATGAAACTAAAAATGAAACGGCTGATTTTGATGGTCAAGTTATTATAAATGATGGAATGTTAGAATTATATTCACTAAGTTATGAAGTTGTATATAATGCTACTCAACAACAGGTAAGTTCATTTGAAAAGGAAAAGCAGTATAAAATTGAAATGAATGATGAAGAAATTGGGGCAGCAACATTAAAGTATATTATTCCAAATGATGATTTAAGTAATAAAGGTGTAAGCTCTTACTATAAAGTAGTTTTTGATATTAATACAGATAAATCTTTATTAAGAAATAATATGGTTAACATTATAGATAATAGTAATGAAATATTAGTTCCTGAAGATTATGTGCAAGAGAGAGATGGAGAATTATTTGTTAAAAAAAATGGAGAAGAAATTAGAGTTGATTTAGAGAAAGAAAAATCTTCTTATAGAGTCATTAAAGGAATAGATAATGGAGATACGCTTGAAAGCTATATGGAGAAATAATTATGATAAAATTAGAAAATGTAAGTAAAAGATATAAGGGTAGAAATTTTCAATTAACAGCTTTAAAAGATATAAATATTAGTATTAATAAATCTGAATTTGTAGCGATAGTTGGGAAAAGTGGATCTGGTAAATCTACTCTAATAAAAATTATAGGACTTTTAGATAGTGATTTTCAAGGAAGGTATAATTTTGATGGTGAAGTTGTCAATGGATGTAATGATGGTAAGCTGACATTAATGAGAAGAGATATAGGCTTTATATTTCAAGATTTTCAACTAATATCTAGATATAATGTATATAAAAATGTAGAACTTTCTTATGTAATAAAATATAAAAAAATTAATAAAAAAAAGATATTAGAAATAATAGATAAGGTTGGGCTAATAGATAAGATTAACTCTTATCCTGAAGAATTGAGTGGAGGACAAAAGCAGCGAGTAGCTATAGCAAGAGCTTTAGTAACTAATCCTAAACTTATAATTGCAGATGAACCAACTGGAGCATTAGATGAAACTACAACTCAAGAAATCTTAAATATAATTATGGATATAAATAAACAAGGAACAACTGTTATTTTTGTTACTCACGATAATGATATTGCTAAAAAGGCTGATAGAATTTTGCAACTTAAGAATGGAGAGATAATAGTATGATTGTATATTATTTGAAAAATATATTTAAATCACTTAGCTTTAATTCTTTTAGGACATTTTTAACTGGACTTGGTATATTAATAGGTATTTCTTCTTTAGTTATTATTTTTACAATATCAGATAGCTTTTCTTATGGAATGAATACTAAAGTTAATGGAAATTCAATAAGTATAGGGTTAGTAAATAGTGTTACAGTTAGTGATAATACTAACTCTATTTTAGAAATGCCTAAAGTTAAACAAGCTCTTCAAAATATATCTAAAGATATGCAGTCTGTAAAAAGTTTTACTAAAGATGATGGACAAGAACTTTTAAAGTATATATATAATAGCCAAGAAGAAAATAGTGTGGAATATGAATTTGATAATGATGTAATAATTAATGAAGGTGAAGATTTCAAAAGTAGAGTGGGAAATGTTGTAATAGTAAGAAATAGTGACGAATTTGATAATAAGATAAAGATAGGAAAATTTATTACTGTTAATGGAATAAATTACGAAGTAATAGGATATACAAGTCAAGATTTTTCAGGAGGAATGCCTATATTATATTTTCCAGAAGATAAAGAGACAGTTATAAAACCTAGTAGCTATGAAGAGAGTTCTACATTTGAACTTGTTTGTAATGAAAATTATAACAATAAGGAAGTAGCAAAAGAAGTAGTAGATAGATTAAATAAGGTTGTTCCAGAAGGGTATAAGTTTGTAAACATATCAGAAGAAATTAATAAATCTGTTGAGGAAGCAGTTAATTCAATTTCTATTTTTATTATAATAATAGCGGGTATATCTATTATAGTAGCAGGAATAAACGTTGCTAATATTATGTATATTTCAATTCTAGAAAGAACAAATGAAGTGGCTATTTATAGAGCATTAGGTATGAAGAAGAGAGAGGTTCAATTATTATTTTTGTTAGAGTCCATGTTGATAGTATTTATATTCTCTATAATTGGATATATTATTGGAGTT
The DNA here is from genome assembly GCF_900116755.1 of Clostridium sp. DSM 8431. Lineage (GTDB taxonomy): Bacteria > Bacillota > Clostridia > Clostridiales > Clostridiaceae > Clostridium. The sequence continues at coordinate 13,930 of NZ_FPBY01000054.1, read as the reverse complement.
TTTATATCATATATTATAGTGACTATTTTAAGAATTAATTTGGTATTTAAAGTTGAAAATATAATTAAAATTGTTCTATTAAGTATGATTATTGGAATAATAGCAGGGGTTAGGCCTGCTAAGAAAGCTTCTAATATTAATACTGCTGTAATATTAAAATAATATTAAGAAGGTAAAAAAAGGGGAGGACACCCCCTTTTTTAAAATTAATTAATCTTTTCAAATACCCAAATTTGATTAGTTCCTCCACCATAAGTCCATTGACAAACGTTAGTACCATCTTCTTTTGAGAAGTTATAGTCATCTAAAACCTTTGTTAGATTACTAGATTTAGTAGCAATAACATAAGCGCCATTTACAGAAGAAGTTTTTAACATGAATTTTTGAGCGTCCTTTGAATTAGTATTATATATTTCAATATTAGTACCATCTTCATTTTTGGCTGCTGTTACATCAAGCATAAATTCACCTAAACCACTCTTTAAAGTTATATAGCCATTTCCACAGTTAGTAAGGTACCATCTTTGGCCTAACACACCTGTTCCAGTACCAATTTCAACATTTTGTCCAGACTTACCCTTATTGCTTGTTACTTGTAAGTATTTTTGTGCATTAAGATTTTTGATATAATACCATCCATCACTTAAAGTAACAGTACTTCCTGGAATAGTACTATTTTGAGTATTTCCAGTATTAGAAGAACTATTTATTTTCTTTTCAGCATAATTTCCAACAGTATAAACATTAGGTTTAGTTGGAGTTTTCATATCTTCACCTATATAATAGCTTGGATGAGGTGGTTGATTATATCCAACATTTTGCCATGCAATAGCTTCTCTATATTGAACATCACTCATTAAAGTATATAGTCTGTGGTTTGTTTCATAAGGAGTCATGTAAATTCTAAGTGCAGAGTCATCAGAAGTAGGCCAAATAACTTCTTCTCTAAAGTCACCTAAAATATCACCTGAAAGACTTGGAGTAGCCTTTGTAGTATTGTTTGAATGAACATTACTTCCAGTTAATAATCTATCTATAGATTTAGTATTAGAATTCCACTTATCTATATGAGTACCATCTAATAATTCTTGATATAAATCTCCATCCCAGTAAGAAGTAAAGTTTTTACTTAATGAAGCAGCTTTAGTTGTAACAGCATTTCCTTTAGAATCATAGCAACCATCAGTAGTAAGTAATATATATGGATAATAATCAGGACCTATGTTAGCAATTAAACCTCTACCAACGTCAGTACCTGTCTTTTTACCAAATAATCTATTACCAGTTTTTGCGTCTCTAAGTTCTATACCTGCAGCAGAGCCTTTTTCTTCATGAACCATAAATGTTTCAAGACCAGAGTGGTTTGGATCAAAGTCACCAGTATGAAGAGCATCTCCATGACCTAATTTAGTAGAATAAAGACCTTTTCCTGTGTGGTCAATAGCTGCTGAACCATAAACGATTTCATCATATCCATCATTATCTATATCAGAAATGTTAAGGCTATGAGCACCTTGAGCAGCATAAGCTGAGTTGCCGGAAGTATTACTATCAAATGTCCATTGTTTATTTAATGAACCATTTTGATACTTATAAGCGCTTATTACTGATCTTGTATAGTAACCTCTACACATAATAAGACTTGGAGTTTTGCCATCTAAATAAGCTACGCCAGCTAAGAATCTATCAACTCTGTTTCCATAAGAGTCTCCCCATGACTTAACAGTTCCTCTTGTTGGAGTGAATTCTTGATTATTAAGTATTTTACCAGTGCTTCCTTCAAATAAAGTAAGGTATTCAGGACCTGATAAAATATATCCACTTGAGTTTCTATAATCTTTACTCTTATCTCCAATAACGCTTCCATCACCTGCTACAGTTCCATCTGCTGTTTTCATAGCAACTTCAGCTTTTCCATCTCCATTTAAATCATAAGCAATAAATTGAGTATAGTGGGCACCAGCTCTAATATTCTTTCCAAGGTCAATTCTCCATAATCTCTTACCATTCATTTTGTAAGCATCAATATAAACATTAGAAGTATAACCTTTTTGAGAATTATCCTTAGAGTTTGATGGATCCCATTTTACTATAAATTCATATTCACCATCACCATCTAAATCAGCAACAGTTGCATCATTAGCTGAATAAGTAACAGTTACTCCATCTAAACTAGTATTAGCAGGTTTTTGTATTGGAACATCTATATAATTATTAGATAAGGCTATAACAGTATCACTTTGAGTTTGCTCAACACCGTTTATTACTGTTGTTACATAATACTTAGATGAAGCAGAGCCACTTTTATCTAAAAAGTTAGTTGAATTAGTTATAGGTCCAGCAATTTTTTTGCCATCTCTATAAACATTAAAACCAATGTTGTAGTCTTCAGTACCAAGAAGTCTCCAAGATACTAAAACTCCATTAGAAGTTTTGACTGCAGTTAATCCTCTGTTTAAAGATTCTATTTGTCTAGCAGTAACTGCTTGTACTTTTTCACCTGCAAGTATATTATTACTAGATGATACTAAAGGTTGAAGTACTAAAGCAGAAGTAATAACTAAAGAAGCAGATATAAATGCTTTTATTCTTTTATTCATAATATTATCCCCCTAAAATTAATTAATTAAGTAGTTTATAGTTTTATTTGCATTTCCATTACCTTGAGTTCCAAATTCTATGCTTTGTCCTGGTGCTATTGATGAATTCCAGCCTACAGGAGTAATAACATAGTAATCACCACTTTCAGATAAATTAATATTCCATCCAGTAGTTATAGAAACATCACTCTTCTTAACCTTTAAAGTCCATGTTGAGATAGTAGAAGAGGAGTTATTTGTAATTTTGAAATTTACTTGATTAGTAGATCCCCAGTTGTTAATTGTATAATCAACTTTTAAGTTATTAGTAACTTTAGTTGATGGCTTAGTAGCAGAATTAGTGTTTACTTTTGTTAATATCCACTTTTGATTGTCAGCTCCAGTAAAGGTATTTTGCTGTACATTAGCACCACTTGAAGTACTTGAAGCTGCAACTTCTACGCAGCTTGATAAAGATGAAGCTTTAGTAAGAAATGAATAAGTACCATCTGAATTTTTAATAATTCTATATAGTTGTGCATTAGATGTATTTTTTGTATATAATTCAACATTTGTATTATCAGTAGCTTTACCACCTGTTACATAAAGAGTATAAGTATTTCCATCACCTAATTCAGAATAAATATAGTAATAGTCATTACCAGCAGAAACTAATTTCCAAGTATTATATGAAGCAGGGGTTGTAGCACCCCATTGCTGTATATTAGTTCCGTTAGCTGCTGTACCTCCTGTAACCTCCATAAATAAGTTACTTTTCTTATTTTTTATTGTGTAAACTGCATTATTAGTAATATCATTTGCAGGTGTTACATCTTGTTTTTCAGTGCTGCTACTTGAAGTACTATTTTTTTGGGGTGAAATAATAACAGTTCCTTTAGGGAAGGCATCAACAGTTAAATCATTTAAATAATATTCAATGTTTGTATAGCCTTGTCCACAATAGTCGTCATTAGCATCAGAAGCATTATTAGGGTTAAGGTTTCTTTCAATTTCCCAAAAGTCAGGCATACCATCATTATCAGAGTCTTTAGGAGCACCAGTTGTAATAGCTTCTGGATAATTAAATTCAACTCCACATTTAATACCATATTTATCAATGGTATCTTTTTGAGAAGAATTAGCTTCACTATAAGCTCTTGCACCAACAAGCTGTCCAGTTCCAGTTTTAGCTTCATTCATAACTTGTTTATCTATAGCAGTTCTTAAGTCAGAGCTTATACCAGCGCCAGAGTACTTTAATACATTGTTATAAGCAGATTCAGCGCTTTCAGCTTTTAGTGCTACAGATAAATCATCACCATTATCCATAATTTGAAATGGAGTATTTGACTTCACATTAGATTCATTTCTTCCGTTAGATGAGGAGTAGGTTATACCAGACCAGTTGTTTGTTGAAAAGTCTTTATAGTCATTATCCTTATTATCAACAAACTTATTATCTGCAAGATACATTTTAAAGTTGTCTGGGTTTGTGGTGCTATCAACACTTACATAATTATATCCACCCTTAGTGTTAGGACCCATTTTTAAATAGTTTCCAACATAATTTAAATGGCCAATTGTACCATAAGCAGTTTGATAATCCCAGTTATAAATTACATTATTAACAAAGTCAGCTGTGTAAGTTCCTTCAACCTTACCTCTAAAATTTCTGGAAACGTTATCAACAATCATATTATTATGCCATGAACAATTACCCTTACCAAGCATAACAGCAAAGCCATGTATACCTTTACTATGATATGAAAAAGAATTAGATGGCCCTACAACTGACCATTGAGTAGTGTAATTAAGGTTGTTAGAATATAATCCCCATTGCTCATCATTTGCCCATCCAAAGGAACAGTGATCAACAATAGAATTAGAGCCATTAGCTCCACCTAAGGCATCATATTCAGCAGATTTCCCTCGCTCTCCTGGTCTTGAACTTATAAATCTCATGATGATATTACTTCAACCAAGGCCTGCTTTGAAATTTTTTAAAGTTATACCAGCACCACCAGGGGCTGTTTGACCAGCTATAGTGATATTAGAACTTATAACAACATCACTTTTTAATTCTATAGTTCCCCCAACTTTAAAGAGAACTATTCTATTAGGTTTACTAACTGCATCACGGAAAGAACCAGTACCACTATCATTTAGATTTGTTACATAATAGATAGAACCACCTCTTCCTCCTGTAGCATATTTTCCACCTCCTTCAGCGCCAGGAAAAGCAGAAACTTTTGTTGCAGCAGAAGCATTTTTGATAGGACTAATAAAAGATATAGCTAAAGCTGCTGCAAGAATTGAGATTAATCTTTTTTTCATTATTATTACCTCCTTATTTATATTTACAAATAATTGACAAAAAACTTTATAAAAAAATATAATTATTTGTATTTTATTAAAAAAGATTAAAGTAATTTGTATACAAGTCTAATAATAGAATAACTTGAAGAAATGCTCAGGTCAATATAACGTTATGATTAAAATAAGTTATTTTAAGCTTTATAGACGGACTTTAGGTAATGGAAAAACTTTGTATATTTTATACAGAAACATATAAAGAATATAATATTGAGATAGTTGGTGATTACTCAAAGATATCAAATCAATCTGAAGTGTCAAGTTATATACAGATTAAATAATATGTACTTAATGGAATTATAAAAGAAAGGGAAAAGCTTTATTCTGAATCAGCTCCTATTATAGAGGAATTAACTAAATGAAGAGGTAATAAATTCGAGAAATAAGTTGTTAGAATTGACATTGATAATGATTTTTTGAAGTATTATTATATGGTATAATTCAACTGGAAATATTTAAGTGAAGAAGGGTGTAAATTGAGAGAATTATCTAAATTACCTAACATAGGAAAGGTAGTGGAAAGACAATTAAATGAAATTGGAATTGATTCAAAAGGTAGGGGCAGAAAATGCCTGGTTAAGAATACAAGAAATTTATGAAACAGCCTGCATTCATAGGCTTTTAGCTTTAGAAGGTGCAATTCAAGGTATGAAGAAAACATTGTTATCAGAAGAAAGAAAAAAGTAATTAAAAGAATTCTATAATGCACATAAGAAATAATTAAATTGAAATGAAATTAGATTTTTTAATTTTGTATAAAATATCTTTGCAGAGTATGAAAACTAAGCAAAGATATTTTTTAGAATATAGATTATAAAGTATAATTAAGTTTATTAACAGTACCAGAATATTGTATTCCAAATTCTATAGAACCTTTTGATGGTATATTTGAATTCCAGCTAACTGGTGTAATAACATAGTAGTCACCAGATTCTTTAATATTTACATTCCAGCCTGTTGATATTTTTATTTCACTCTTCTTTAATTTTAAAGTCCAATTATTCACATTAGAATTTGAATTATTAGAAATCTTAATAGTGGCTTGTCCTGCTGATCCCCAGCTATTTAATGAATAAGTAAGGTTTAAAGTATTGTTAGATACTGATGGAGAGCTTGGGGTAGCTGTTGTATTATTTGATGAGACTTTTTCAAGTACCCAAAGTTGTCCTTCACCACTCCAATATTTCCATTCATCAATATTAGCTCCAGCATCTGTGCTCATTTCATAAACATCTAAGCATGATTTTGAATTAGAAACTTTAGTTAAAAATGCAAATTGACCTTTAGCAGTTTTATGAACTTCAAACTTTTGCATATCTCCGCCTGAATAGGTCCATTGATTAATATTAGTACCATCTGCAGCAGAAGCATTATAAACATCTACAGCACTCTTATAGTTAGATGCACCAGTTAAGATTGAATAATAGCCATTACCATCAGAAACTAACTTGAACTTTTGAGCATCAGAACTATTTAAAGGCCATTGTCTAATATTAGCACCATCTTCAGAAGAGCCATTTTCAACATCTAAATATAAACCAGTTAAAACGTTCTTAATATAGTAAACCCCATCAAGTCCTTGTACAGAATTACCGCCAGTCTGCTGAGTGTATGGTATATCAGCATTATTAGAAACTTTAGAACCCCAGATAGATTCATTATTAGAACCTATTAAAGAGAAAGTCATAGTTTGCTTATGTGATGCTGATTCATCTGATTGTTTAAAGAATACACCTTTATAAGTAACTCCATTAATAACCATAGTGCAGCAATAGGTTCCTGATTTTTCTATCCAAGTTCCTTTGTAATCTCCAGTAATAGTTCCATTAGCATTTAATTTTACTTTAGATGTTTTAAGCATACCAATATTAGCAGTTGTTGCATCTAATCCATGATTTATAAAGTCGTAAGTACCTACAATATCATTAGTAGAATATCCATTAGGTGATATTTTATCTCCTAAATTTTCATAAACAGCAGTAACAGGCCACTTGTCTTCATTTAAGAATTGCTGATGAACTCTTACTTGATGAAATTCATTACCTGTATTAAATCTTGTATGATAGATTAAATATCTTTGTCCATCATCATCAACTAAAGCAGAATTATGACCTCCAGATTTATAACCATTTTTATTTAATTCACCATTTTGGACAGAATTAAATGAAGATAGAGTATAGTTACCAAAGAGTTTTACCCCTTTACTTCCTTTATTAACATTAGCACTTGTACAGATAGCAGAATTTCCAGCAGCATCAGTGTAAGGTCCAGTTATATTTTTTGATCTAAATAAACGAATATGATATCCACTAAAGTTATCAGTTGCATCAAGTCCACAGTAAGATTCGTAAAGGTAATAGTATCCAGAATCCTTATCCCATACAATATAAGAACCTTCTCCACAAGTACCATATCCACCAGAAATCTTAATTCCAAGATACTCGTCAGATACATTAGTTTTAGTTTCATATTTGTATGAATAATCTCTAAGTCCAGTATTAGCATCAAGTTTTAACATAAATAAACCACCAAACCATGAGCCATAAGACATCCAAAGGTTTCCGTCTTTATCATATAATACACATGGGTCTATGGCATTAGGACCATAAGATGGATTCCATCTTCCATTAGATAAATATCTTGAATTAACACTATTAGTACCAGTTACTTTTGCATAGTCAGTTTCTTTTGCCTGAGTAGAATTAGTAAAACCAGAGTAAACGATTTCTCCTGAGTAAGTATAGGGACCAGTTATTTTATCAGAAGTAGCTAGTGCTATTGATGAGTAGTAATTATCTCCATTTACACTCATATACATGCACCATTTTTTCATCTTTTTATTGTATATAACATCTGGTGCCCAAAGATTGCTTCTTAAATCATAAGAGCTACTTCCATGAGAAGCCCACTTGCTTCCTTTAGCAAATATTTTTTCATAATCATTATTAACATTAGTAGTGAAAGAACTCCAAGATGCTAAGTTGTTAGAAACTGCATTAGATATATGAGTACCAAAAAGATAATATTTACCATTATCCTTTACAATTGATGGATCATGAACTGATATTCTAGATGTAGCTAGAGCAGCACTTGCATGATAAGTAGGAAGTAGTAAGCTTTGAGATAAAGTAAGCAGAAAAACTAAAAAAAATATTCCCACTCTCTTTAAATAATTAATCATTTTTTTTCCCTCCTTGAAATTAGTATACAACCATATTATAGAATTTGAATTTTATAGATTCAATTTACATTATGAAATTATTTTAACATTTTAGGAAGAAAAAGAAATGATGTTACATTTTTTATATGATTTTATTAATCCTAAAGATATGATAAAATATAATGATGTGAAAAAATAAAAAGGTAACGTTTGGAGGATTTTAATGAATAAAATAACAGATGATATCCTATGTAAGGTTGAGAAGCCATCAAGATACATTGGGGGAGAATTAAATCAGGTAATAAAGAACCCTAAAGAAGTAGATATTAGATTTGCATTTTGTTTCCCTGATGTTTATGAAGTAGGTATGTCTCACTTAGGAATGAGAATTTTATACCACACTATTAATGAAAGAAAAGATACATACTGTGAAAGAGTTTTTGCTCCATGGCCAGATATGGAAGCTAAGATGAGAGAAAATAATATACCATTATATGCTCTTGAAACTAAAGACTCTATAACAGATTTTGATATATTAGGATTTACACTTCAATATGAAATGAGTTATTCAAACATTTTAAATATGCTTGAAATGTCAGGAATTCCAATAAGATCAGAAGATAGAAGTGAAGATGATCCAATAATTATGGCAGGAGGTTCATGTGCTTATAATCCAGAACCTTTACATGCAATTTTTGATTTCTTTGAACTTGGTGAGGGAGAAGAAATGATGAATGATGTTCTTGATGTTTATGCTAAGCATAAAAAATCAGGAAACTTCAATAAGAAAGACTTTTTAAGAGAAATATCTCATATTAGAGGTATATATGTTCCTTCTTTATATGATGTTACCTATAATGAAGATGGAACAATTAAAGAATTTAAACCTAAATATGAAGATGTTCCAGCTGTAGTTCAAAAAAGAATTGTTCAAGATTTTGATAAGGTAGATTTTCCAGAAGATATTTTAGTACCTTATACAGATATAGTTTTTGATAGAGCAACATTAGAATTATTTAGAGGATGTACTAATGGATGTAGATTCTGCCAGGCAGGTATGATTTACAGACCAGTTAGAGAAAAATCAAGAGAAACATTAAAGGAACAAGCAAGAAGACTTATTCAAAATTCAGGATATCAAGAAATTTCACTTTCTTCTTTAAGTACTTGTGATTATTCAGATATTGAAGGTTTAGTAAAGGACCTTATGGAAGAACATGAAGAAAATAAAGTTGCTTTAGCTCTTCCTTCAATAAGAGTTGATGCTTTCTCAGTAGATTTAATTAAAGAAATTCAAAAGGTTAAAAAGACAGGTTTAACTTTTGCTCCAGAAGCAGGTTCTCAAAGAATGAGAGATGTTATAAATAAGGGATTAACTGAAGAAAAAATCCTTGAAGCTGCAAAAAGTGCCTTTGAATCAGGATGGAATACTATAAAGCTTTATTTTATGGTTGGTCTTCCATATGAAAGATTAGAAGACTGCTCTGCTATAGGGGAACTTGCACATAAGATTCAAGATCAATACTTCTCAGTACCAAAAGGGGTAAGAAGTAAGGGATTAAAGATAACAGTAAGTACTTCAATACTTATTCCAAAACCATTTACACCATTCCAATGGGCACCAATGGCTAGAATAGAAGAAGTAGATGAAAAGATTCAAGCTGTAAAAGACTCTATTCATTCAAGAAGTATATGGTATCAATATCATCATCAACAAACTTCATACATGGAAGCACTTTTTGCTAGAGGAGATAGAAGAATGTGTGATGTTTTAATTAGAGCTCATGAATTAGGAGTTAAATTTGATGGATGGTCAGAATACTTTAACTTTGAGGCATGGCAAGAAGCTTTAAAAGATTGCAATGTTGATGGAGATTTCTATGCCTATAGAGAAAGAAACTATGATGAAGTTTTACCATGGGATTTCATAGATATTGGAGTAAATAGAAAGTATCTAGAAATTGAAAATGAAAAAGCTAAGACTGGTGCGTTAACACAAAATTGTAGAAAAGGCTGTACTGGATGCGGTATTAATGTAAACTTTAAAGATGGGAAGTGTTTTGCTGGTGCGATATCTAATTAAATATACAAAGGAAAGTGGAATTAAATTTATAGCTCACTTAGATTTAATGAGAACAATACAAAAAATAATAAGAAGATCAGGACTTCCTGCAACATATAATAGAGGTTTTAATCCACATTTAAATTTATCTATAGCTCAGCCTTTATCTGTTGGAGTATACTCATGTGGTGAATACATGGATTTACCTCTTGGAGAAGAAGTAGATGAACAAGAAATATTAGATAGATTAAATGCTAAAAGTGCAGAGGGAATCAAGTTTTTAACATGTACTAAAATAGTAAATGTAGAAGGTGAAAAGAAACTTCCTCAAGCTATGGCTTTAATAGATGCTTGTAGTTATAGAATAAAGATAAAGTATAATAATACTGATAACTTAAGTTCAGAATTAGAAAAAATGCTTAAAGATTCTGAATGGAGAACTATTAAAAAGAGTAAAAAAGGTGAAAGAGAAGTTGATATAAAGTCTCTAGTTTATAAGTTTGAGTATGAGATAAAAGATAATGTATTAATTATTGAAACATTAATTCAATCAGGAAGTAGAGAACATTTATCAGCAGATCTTTTAGTAGAGTACATAAAATCTAAAACTACAGGAGTAAATGAAGATGCTTTTGTAGATATACAAAGAGAAGAAATGTACTATTTAGATGGTGAAAAGTATGAACCTCTATGCAATATCAGGTAGGTGAATTTAAGTGAAGGAGATTTTAATAGAAAGAAGAGAAGCTACATTAAGGGTTGCCATAAAAGTTAAAGGAAAGCTTATGGAATCTATAGTAGATGAAGAAACAAGTGAACCTAGAATTGGAGAGCTTTATAAAGGAAGAGTAAAAAATATAATTCCAGGTACAAATTCTATTTTTGTGGACTTAGGTCTTGATAAGGAAGGTTACCTTTACTATAGTAATGAGCTAAAGAAGTCTGGAATAAAAAAAGGACAGGAAATTTTAGTTGAGGTAATAAAGGAACCTTTAAATGAAAAGGGAGCTAAATTAAGCACTAAATACGGAATAGCTTCAAAGTACATGGTTCTTGAAAAAGGAAGAGGAATAGACTTTTCTGTAAGATTCAAAGATGAAGTTAAAAAAGAACTTATAGCAGCAGAACTTCCAGAAGTAGAAGATGCTAAACTTATAGTTAGAACAGAAGCTGGTAGTGTTAGTATTGAAGAACTTATTCATGAAAGAAACCTTCTTGTTAAAGAGTATGAAGAAATAAAAAGAAGAATGAAGTATTCAACAAAACTTGGTAAGCTATATGGCGAAAACTTAGTTATTTCAAAGGTTTTACGTGATAAAGTTGGTCTTGATGGAGCTAGAATTATAGTTAATGATGAAAAGGACTATGAATTCATTAAAAACTATATCAAAGACGATGAAAATGTTAAGTTACAGCTTTTTGACAAAGGAAAATGTCTGTTTGATTTCTACGATATTGAAAGAGAATTATTAAAACTTAGACACCGCAAAGTTGTCCTTCCATGTGGTGGTTCTATAGTTATTGATAAAACAGAAGCAATGCATGTTATTGATGTTAATTCAGGTAAAAATATTAAGGAAAGAAGTTTTGAAAAAACTATTCTTGAAACTAATATTGAAGCTGCAAGAGAAATAGGAAGACAAATTCTTTTAAGAAATTTAAGTGGAATCATAGTAATTGACTTTATTGATTTAAGAGATAAAGCAGATAGAGCTCTTGTTATGAGAGAGCTTAAGGAAGCCTTAAAAGAAGATGGAGGAAACTTAAGAGTTTATCCGTTTACTGAACTTAATCTTGTACAAATTTCAAGAAAAAGAATAGGAAAGAGTATGTATGAGTATATGGAGGAAGAATGTCCTTTATGTAATGGTACAGGACATCTTTTAAAATTATCTTATCTTGAAGGATTAATAGGTAATGAAATTGCTAGATATAGTAGTGAAAATGGAATTAATGATTTCTTTATTGAAATAGAAGAAAGCTATAAGGATAAGATAAAAGGTGATTTAGTTTCTTTCTTAAGAAATATAGATGGACTTGATAAGGAAATTTATATAAATTACGTAACAGGTATTGAAGGTTATAGAATTGAACCTTTAATATTCCAAAATCAAAAGAAAAATATAGAACAATATCTTATTAATTTAGATTAATTAAATACACTAATGAAAAATATCATGAGATTCATGACTATAAGTTATGAAAATCTCGTGATATTTTTTTTGAAATATTTTTAATAAAGAAAAAATAAATATATGTATTATAGAAATTTCATTTAAACATAAGAAGGGGGCAATTATGAAAAAGAAAAGAAAGAAAAAGAAAACAAAATTAAAGGTAGTATTAACTATAGCTTTATTACTAATAATTATCTGTGTATTTTACGTATATAAACTTACATCAAGCTATACTCATAGTGAGGATAGAGAGCTTTTTACTGGTAATAATGTATTTTCATTTGACTGTCCTGAAGATTATAAATATATACATTTAAAATTAAAGTGCAAAGAAAATAGTCCAATTAAATATAGTGTTATAAATCCAGCAGGTCAGGTTGTAAAAACTGATCAATTAGTTAAAGATAGTGATTTTTCTTGTGATAGTAAAAAAGGAATGTGGAAGGTTTCTTTTGAAGTAAATAAGGATGTGAAAATTAGATATAACCTATGGGAAGGTAATATGAAATTTTTAGATCCTATACAAAAGTAAAGTTTCAAGTATTTTAGAGTATAGTTTAAGAGAGGTTAGACAAAATATGTTTAAGACATATTCCTAGAAGGAGTGATCTAAGTGTCAAATAAAAAACGTTATTTTGTTATTACCTCTCATTGTTTATTGAATCCCTCAGTAAGGGTTCATATATTAGGTAAGAGATTTCAATTATGTAATATGATTATGGATCATTTTTTAGAAAGAAGTATTAGTGTTATTCAGCTTCCATGTCCTGAGTTTACTGCCATGGGTTATATGAGAAATCCTCAGGGAAGGCAGCAGTATGACAATGTATTTTTTAGAAAACACTGCAGAAGAGAATTAGAGAATTATGTTGATATGATATCTGAACTTAAGAATAATAGAAATACTCCTTTAGCATATATTGGAGTTCAGGGAAGTCCAACCTGTAGTATATATTGGGGAAAACATAAATTAAATAAATATAAAACTGAATCCATGAATGAAGATTTAGAGGCTATAGATAATAAAGAGACAAGTTATGGAGTAATGACAGAAGTTTTGGATGAAATGTTAAAGGAAAAGGGAATAGATATTCCTTTCTTAGAAGCTCTAGTAAAAGAAAATTTAGAGTCAGAGAGAAGTAAAAAAATTTTTCGAGGATTTAGAAAATCTAACAAAAAAGTAGAGGCTGATATTTTTTGGCATCATAAGATGATTACAGCTAGTATTGATATGGATATTAGTGGAGTAGGAGCAGTTACAGAACAAAGTTGTGAAACTCTAAACTCCTTTATGCTGATTAATAATTTTAAAAATAATATATCTTTACAGAGTAAAACAACAAAATTAGAGTTGAAACAGAATGTATTAAAGTTAGGCTGTATTATGGATAAAAGTGATAAAATATGTCAATCATCTTAACAAAGATTTTTTAGGAGATGATATATTTGAATTCGTATAGTTACAATGAAGTATTAGAAATGATAAAACCTATGAATAATTCCTCAAAAAGAAAATTAATTGTTGATATAAGCACGCTAATTGAATTATCCTCAATTAAAAAAGATTCAAAATTAATTT
>NZ_FPBY01000002.1 GCF_900116755.1 Clostridium sp. DSM 8431 | reverse complement strand
GATTACATATTTTTCTACAATAACAGCAGGTATCAAGAACGCTTCAATAATCTTACTCCTACTGAAGTGAGACAGGCTGCAATGGTTTCAATACCCCCTGCGCAATATCCTATACCTGAAAATAAACGTATTTTAGCATACAAGGCTATGCTATTAGAAAAAAGAGAAAAATCGAATAGAAAATGCGACCCTAATTAAGATCGCATTTTCTCAAAAATTTTATTTATTTTGCCTGTCTACTTGACAGGGGTCTGTTCAAAAATTATTTTTTGTATAACTGGTATTTGCATTTAAAAAACTGCCCTGCTGAAAAATCAGCAAGACAGTCATTATATAAAGTATCCTTAAATATTACTTAGTAATATCTTCCCCAGATACGAACAACTCATAATTAATTTTTTCTTTATCAATTCCTATTGATTCTAATCCCTTATACATAGCTCTCATAAAGGGAACTGGTCCACAGAAATAGAACTCTCCATCTCTTGTTAAATTCTTTTCCATCCATTCCTTATCGATTCTTCCCTCAATGTCAAAGTCACCTTTAGCCTTATCTTCTTCAGTTGGTCTAGTATAAACCAAAGTAAAATCTATATTAGGGCTTTCATCTCTTAGCTTTTCAATTTCTTCTTTAAAGCTATGATATCTAGAATTCTGTGTACTGTAAATAAGCTTAACTTTTGTATCTGTTCCCTTTGTAGCATAAGCCATAGAAAGCATTGGAGTTATTCCAATTCCGCCTCCAATTAATACCTTTGTATTATTATTATCTTTCAAAACAAATTTCCCCATTGGTGCTGTAGCTAAAAGTACATCTCCAACCTGTACATTTCTACATAAGTCTATGCTTACTTCACCCTCTTCTTCGATTTTTACACTAATTCTATAAAAATCTTCTTCTGGATCCATAGATAAGGTATATTGTCTTACCTTACTAAATTTATTATCTTTCTTAGGAATTTTCACGGCTATAAATTGACCTGGTATAGCCTTAGGTAAAGGCTCATTATCCTCTAACTTTAAGTAAAATGAGGTTACATTTTCATCCTCTTGAACCTTGTCATATACTATAAAATTCTTAAAACCCTTCCATGCATTTTCTCTCATAAAATCACCCATTTCTCTTCTTTTGTAACTATCTGTTTAAATTAATAACAGTTCCCTTAAGTCTTGTCATAGTTTCAATAGAATATTTTATACCTTGTACACCTACACCTGACTTCTTAACCCCTAAGAATGGGAAGTGGTCTGGTCCTCTTTCAGTTTTATTATTTACTTGTACAGTACCAACTTCTAATTTAGCTGCTATATCAAATGCATCATTAATATTTTCAGTAAATATTGATGATTGAAGTCCATACTCAGATGCATTAGCTATTCTTATAGCTTCTTCTACATTTTTAACTCTAATAATTGGTAATACTGGTCCAAATGGTTCTACCCAAGCAAGGCGCATATCTTCTGTTACATCATCAATAAGTGTTGGCGCAATTAAATTACCCTTTCTTTCTCCTCCACAAACTAACTTACCGCCTTTTTCTAATGTTTCTTTTATAAGAGTTTCCACAAAATCTGCACTCTTAGTATCTATTAATGGAACTATGTCCACATCCTTTTCTAATGGATTTCCTACTCTTAAACCGCTAACAAGCTTAGCAATCTTTTCAACAAGCTTGTCTGCTACTTCTTCAACTACTAATACTCTCTTAATTGCTGTACATCTTTGTCCTGAATAAGAATAAGCTCCTGCTACTATATTCTTAGCTGCTAAATCTAAATCTGCATCCTTTAATACTATAGCTGCATCCTTCCCACCTAATTCCATAAGATATGGAACCATCTTAAGTTCATGTGAAATTCTTTCTCCTACCTCAGAACTTCCTGTAAAGTTTACGAAGTTTATATTCTTATGAGTAACTACATAATCTCCTATTTCGCTTCCTCTTCCTGTTACAGTATTAAGCACTCCAGCTGGAACCCCTGCTTTATTAAATACTTCCGCTAAAAATAATCCGCTTAAGCTTCCTTGTGTTGCTGGTTTAAATACTACGGCATTTCCACTCACTATTGCTGGCGCTATTTTTGAGGCCGCTAAGTTTACTGGATAATTAAATGGTGATATTGCTAAGATAACTCCTAAAGGTTCTCTAGAAACCATTGCTATTTTATTCTTATTAAATCCTTGGAAATTATCACCACCAATACTTTCCCCATGAATTCCTTTAGCTGTATCTGCTGTGAATCTTACAAAGTCTGCTGTTCTTTTTACTTCTGAAACCGAGCTTTTTCTATCTTTACCAACTTCCAGCATTATAAGATTACCTAAAACTTCAGCTTCTTCATCTAAAATATCAGCTGCTTTATAAAGTATTGCACATCTTTCATTTAATGTAGTGTTCTTCCAATCCTTTTGAGCTTTTCTGCTTCCTTCTATTGCTTCATCTACTTCTGCCTGGCTCATAGCTGGAACTTTTCCTAACAACTCTCCAGTTAAAGGTGACTTTATGTCTATATAATGATTACCAGTTACCCACTGACCATTTAACAGTCTCTTAAATTCTTTTTTTTCATTTCTTATCTTACTTACCATAAACTCAACTCCTCTTTAGTTATGCCCTATCTATGCTTTAATTGTATTAAATTATTCTTATAAATTATGTGATTCAAATCAAATTTTATAGTAAAAAATAAGACAGGCTTATAACCCTCTTATTTATTGTTAAAATTCTTTTTTTATTCCAGTCCGAACTTTCTTATAATAAAAATTTCGCAAGATATTTTACTAAAATTATTTTTGTTCCAAGAAACTTTAACTGGATATCTAATCCTTCTTCTGAATCCTTTCATTCTAAATTTACCTTAATGGGTTTATTAACAAAACCATCTAACACTCCAGACTATCCAATCTTTCATCTCTTAATATTTTAAATTCTGAAAAAATGTCTATTTGCATTGGATTCTTAATGATAAATCTGGAAAATCTATTGTTATTGAACAGACTAAATTAGGACTTCAAGTATATAGCGATTCTATAGGCACCTTAGCAAATGATCCTATATACTGTGAACAGATACATAATTTATATGATTATATGCCTTATAATCCAGAAATATTTGAAAATAGTGAATTACCTGGAAATTTTTCATCTTCTTGTCGTTTTTTAAGGGCAGCTCTTTTAAGTAAGAGTATAACAAAAGCCTCTAATGAATCAGAAGGTATACGCGATACCTTTAAAGTTTTAGAAAATATTTCATCAAAAGATGAAGTTCTTTTATATCATGAAGCTCCTTATTTTCCAAATTGTTATACCTTATATAGAACTGCTATGTGTGCTAACTCAGGGAACTATTATGTTATGACTTATGGAAATAATCAAATAGATAAATTTAATTTATTCCATGAAAATTTTAATGGTAAAAATCCAGTAGAATATGATTTATCAGAAACCCAAGCCTTCCATATAAGGAATTAGTTATTATATAGAAAAAGACATTTATGGGGCTGTCACATTAAAAAATGATATGATACCTCTAAAGCAGATATGGTAATTACCAAAATATACTTTGTAAGTATCTTATCATTGCTAATGTGACAGCCCCTTCCTTGATTTAATTACGTTTAATAGATCAGACTAAAATTTAGCCTTAATAAAATATAATTTATATATTATGAGTTGAAATGTTTCGCAATAATTCTATTATTTTTTATATCTTTACATATGTTACTTTTCATATTAAAATATTTGCACTACTTAATAATTTCTGTCTACTTTTTCGATAACACTATCTATTACTTCAATAACCTTTTTCATATCTGATAATTCAATTGTTAAAGGTGGTAACAGCCTTAATACAGATCCATGTCTTCCACCACTCTCTAATATTACTCCATTTTCAAAACATATTTTTTTAATCTTTGATGTTAACTCTTTTGAATTAGGATACTTTCCATATTGATCAACTGTTTTTTTAGGATCAACAATTTCTATTCCTAACATAAGTCCTCTTCCTCTTACATCTCCAATAATTTTATATTTTTCTTTCATCTCATTTAAACTTTCAAGCAACATTTGACCTTTTTCTCTTACTTGCATAATAATATTTTCTGACTTTATATATTCTAAAGTTGCCTTTCCAGCTGCCATAGCTAACTGATTACCTCTAAAAGTTCCTGCATGAGCTCCTGATTCCCATTTATCATACTTTGAATTATAAATAACTGCAGACAGTGGTAATCCTCCCCCTATAGCTTTAGATACT
The DNA here is from genome assembly GCF_900116755.1 of Clostridium sp. DSM 8431. GTDB lineage: Bacteria > Bacillota > Clostridia > Clostridiales > Clostridiaceae > Clostridium. The sequence goes on along the minus strand of NZ_FPBY01000002.1, from coordinate 51,173 downwards.
ACAATAGCATCTGGTATTATTCCTGAATGTTCAAAAGCAAACATATCACCTGTTCTTCCAAACCCAGTTTGAACTTCATCAATTATCAATGGTATATCTAATTCTTCTGTTATCTTTCTTAAACCAACTAAAAATTCATCTGGTGCTGGAATACATCCACCTTCACCTTGTATAGCTTCTATTATTACTGATGCTGGCTTTGTTATTCCACTATTTGTGTCATTTAACACATTACTTATGTAATTTAAGATTAGCTTGCAGTCATCATTACCTGATAAGTTAAATGGCGATCTATACATATATGGATATGGCATAAAATGAACTTCTGGCATTAAAGCTGTAAGCTTGTTTTTTGCCTTAAGTTCACCAGTTAATGCAAGGCTTCCATGTGCCATACCATGATAAGCACCTTGAAAGGCTATAACTGATGATCTTCCATTATAAGTTTTAAATAACTTAATAGCTGCTTCTACTGCATCTGATCCAGTAGGTCCACAAAATTGTATCTTTGCATTTTCTGCAAATTTACTTGGTAATACACTAAATAAAGTCTCAACAAAATCTGCTTTTATTGGTGTTGAAAAATCTAACCCATGAAGTATTTGTCCACTTTCCAAAAAATCTTCCATTACTTTTATTATTTTAGGATTATTATGTCCAAGTGCTAACGTTCCCGCTCCACTTAAACAATCAATATAAGTTTTACCATCTACATCTGTAACTTTTGCATTTGCTCCAGACTTTATTACAAAATCGAAAGCATTAGCATAGGATCTTGCACTTGACTCCTTTTCTTTTAAATAATTATACATTTCTTCTGAGCTTTTCATAAAAAATCCTCCCCCATTTTACTTCTATTAATTAAACCTTACCATTCTTCATATCACTTTTATCTTTTATTCATAGTTCCTTAATATCAGCTGTTGAAATTTTTTCTACTATTCCAATTTAAACTTTTTTTTAATGCTTTTCCTGTGTAACTTTCTTTTACATTAATTAAATCCTTTGGATAAGCTTCAGCTACTACTTCTCCGCCATGAACTCCTCCATCTGGCCCTATATCAACTATCCAGTCTGCTGACTTTATAACATCAATATTATGTTCTATAACTATAAGCGTATGACCATCTTTAACTAATCTCTTAAATATATCAAGTAAATGTTGAATATCACTAAAATGTAATCCTGTTGTAGGTTCATCAAGGATATATATCATTTTTTCCTTAGTCTTCTTACTTATTTCCTTAGCTAATTTTATACGCTGTGCCTCTCCTCCACTTAATGTGACCGAACTTTGACCTAATTTTATATACTCTAATCCTACATCGCATAGTGTCTGAAGTATTCTGCAAATCTCTCTATTCCCTTCAAAGAAATCAAGAGCTTCTTTTACAGTTAAATCTAAAACATCAGCTATATTTTTTCCTTTATACTTACATGCTAATATCTCAGGTTTAAATCTCTGTCCATTACATTCATTACATGTAACCCAAATATCAGCTAAAAAGTGCATTTCTATTTTTATCTGGCCTTCTCCTGAACATACTTCACAGCATCCTTTTTTAGAATTAAAACTAAAATAATCTGCTTTTAAACCATTGTCTTTTGCATATTCTGTAGAAGCAAAAACTTTTCTTATCTTATCAAACACACCTGTATATGTTGCTGGGTTTGATCTTGGTGTACGTCCAATAGGTGCTTGAGAAACATCTATTATTTTATCTAGATATTCATAACCTTTAATTTCTTTATACTTTCCAGGTTTAGTATCTTCATCATTAAGTAATTTTTCTAATAAAGGTCTTAACACCCCTTGAATCAAACTACTTTTACCACTTCCACTAACACCTGTTACACAAGTAAATCTTCCTAATGGAAATTTTACATCTATATTTCTTAAATTGTTATGGCTTACCCCTTTAAGGCTTAACCATTTACAATTATCAACTGAATTTTTAGACCATTCATCACTACCAACTATTAATTTCCCACTTAAGTACTTTCCAGTAAGTGAGTTTTCATCATTCATTATTTCATCAATAGTTCCGTGGGACATTATTTCTCCACCAAGTTCTCCCGCCCTTGGACCTACATCAACAATCATATCTGCATACTGCATAATAAACTCATCATGTTCTACTACTAAAACAGTATTACCCTGATCCCTAAGAGTTAACAATGTATCAACAAGACTCTTTAAATCTCTTGGATGAAGTCCTACTGATGGTTCATCTAAGATATACATTATTCCCATTATTCCACTGCTTAATTGTCCTGCAAGCCTTACACGTTGTCCTTCACCACCTGATAGTGTTGGTGCTGCTCTATCTAATGATAGGTATTTTAATCCTACCTTTTTCAAAAATAATAATCTATTTGTAACTTCTTCAAGTATTTCACTACTTATTTTAAATATGTCATCATCAAATTCTTTACAGGCTTCTTGTATCCATGTAATTGCATCTTCAACCGACATTTTACTTACTTCAGAAATAGTTTTGCCATTAATAGTTACACTTCTAGCTTCTTTACATAACCTAGTTCCATTACATTCACTACATGGCTCAGATGTCATATATGCTCCATATTTCTTTCTTGTAAATTCTGAATCACTCTTGTAATAAAGCCTTGTTAATTCTGGAATAAGTCCAGGTACTGACTTAAAAGTATCCTTATTTCCTAAAGTAGATCTATATTTAAGTTTTTCATCTCCCGAGCCATATAATAATACTTCTCTTAGCCTTTCAGGAAGTTCTTCCCATGGAGTTTCTATATCTGCACCATAATGATTGAAAACTACATCTAAAGGTCCTGTTGGCCATGTTGTCTTATCACTATCTCTTATTACTCCATACCACTTTATAGCTCCATCTAATATGCTAAGCTTAGTGTCACCAATTAAACTTTCAGGCAGCATAGCCTGTTTAACTCCTAAGCCTCCACATTCTGGGCACATACCTACTGGAGTATTAAAACTAAAGTGCTGAGAACTTAAATCAGGAAAATTATAATAGCATTTTGGACAAGTTGAATTAGTTGTAAAATACAATGTTTCTCCTTCATTCTCTACTTTTAATGTTCCATTTCCTAACTTAACAAATTTATTAATAATCGATGAATATTTATTTAAATACTCATCATAATGTTTCTTCAATTCTTGAGGTATAGTTAATACCCCTATCACTTCAGCATATACTTTAGAATCTATTTTATTTTTTAATATATCGCTAATATCATATACATTGCCATTAATTCTAAGCTTATGAATACCAGCTGCAGTTAGCTTTTCTAAATCACGCTTAAAATTAATTCTAGGATCTAAACTTACAGCTGTAATTAACTTAAGTTTTTCCCCTTCTCTTACTTTTTCAAATATACTTTTGCATATTTGTTTAGGTGTTCTAGGTATAATCTCTGTACCACAGTCTGTGCAGTGTCTTATTCCTATTCTTGAATACAATAATCTTAAATAATCTGATATTTCTGTTATAGTTCCAACTGTAGATCTTGGATTATTACCTACTCCTTTTTGTTCTATAGCAATAGCTGGAGTTAATCCATACATAAAATCAAACTTAGGTTTCTCTAATTTTTGAAGATTTCTTCTTGCAAAGGCTGAAACACCAGCCATAAACCTTCTTTGAGCCTCAGCATAAATACTATCAAATACTAAAGTTGACTTTCCGCTACCACTTACCCCTGTAAATACAATAAGTTTATTTTTAGGGAGTGTTATATTTACATTTTTAAGATTATGTTGCCTTGCCCCTTGGATAATAATATTGTTATCCTTAGGGTCATAAGCATTTTTACAATTATTATTCATACTAATTTCTTTTAAAATATTCATTCAATCCACCTCTTTTATTTCCACTCTGTTTCTAAATTACTTTCCTATTTGAAACAAAAATATTCATTTTATCAACACAGAGAGGTTGTATAACATACATTATACCAACAAATTGATTAATTTGTAATATTTAGTATATCTTTCGATTGTTTTCTTGTTCATTGTGGTATCTTTTATAAAGTCTTCTTTTAAGAACTCTTTACAATTGCTTGAAATACATGTCACTACCTTGCTATCATCATATTCTCTTGCAGCATCTAAAATATCGCTTGGTATCTCTTCTTCATTTTCCTTTGCATATCTATCAGCTTCTTCACACCATTTATCTAAAGATAATTCTTTTATAGAGTATCCAATTTCATTAAGCCACTGACCTAATTTAGAAATTGCAAATGAGCTATCTGCCACTAAATTAAACATTTTATTTAAGCTATTAGGATTAGATGAAATATAAATTATCATCTTGCTTACATAGTCCACTGGAATCCAAGTGAATTTTAGATCTCCTTTTGGAATATAACCAAGCTTAATTATGTTTAGTAGTATCTTACTTGCATAATCACTTGTATTCCATAATCCATTTTTACTGCTTCCTGTAACTACATCTGGTCTATATATTGAAACTGGCACTCCTTTTTCCATAGCTTGTCTGATAATTTTTTCAGATACCCATTTTGATTTAGTGTATCCAGTTAAATTATCTAATTTATCATTAACTACTAAAGGTGCATCATCATCGATATTTTTCATACCTGTTAAATTTTCATACACTGAAGTAGTTGATATATAATTAATTAATTTCATTTTCTTATTTACTGCTAATCTTAAGACTTCTTTTGTACCTTCTACATTAGCAGCCTTTAATATTTCATAAGGATAAGCAAAATTCACATAAGCACCATTATGATAAATTACATCTATTTCTTCAGATAATTCTTCAAATATATCCTTTGTCATACCTAAGTTTACTTTTTCTAAGTCCCCTATAACTGGAACTACTCTATTCATAATTTCTTCATTCCATAAATCACTTTGTATAAGCTTCTTTTCAATCTTTTCTTTTCCAGCTTGAATACTAGCAGCTCTTACAAGGCAATAAACATATGCATCTTTGTGCTTATTTAATAAATCAGCCAGCATATTAACACCAAGGTGACCTGTTGCCCCTGTTAATAATATTTTTTTAGGATTATACCAAGGACTTTGTATATCTAAAGGTAATGTAGCATCATCTAAGAAGCTATTTTTCTTATCTTCCTTTGCATCATCAGTTTTATCTATAATACCTGCAACATTTTTTATTGTAGGATTCTTTAAAAAGTCTGCCAGTTTAACTTTAAACTTCATTTCTTTTTCAATTTCATTTATTAACTTAATGGCTAAGAAAGAATGTCCTCCAATATCAAAGAAATTATTCTCTACTCCTATATTTTCAATATTTAAAATATTTTCCCATATAGTAGCAAGTTTCTTCTCTACATCTGTTGATGGAGCTACATAATTACTAACTTTAGTTTCTAAAGATATATCCATTGCTTTTAGTGCTTTTCTATCTACTTTATCATTAGCATTAGTTGGGAACTTATCTAATTCTATTAATATACTTGGCACCATATATTCTGGTAAGAATTTCTTCAAATAGTTCTTAACTTCAGCTACTGATACGCTGTAGCCTTCTTTTTTAATATAGAAACCTACTAATATATTTTCATCTGACTTATCCTTCTTTATGATTACAACAGCTTCTTTTATATATTCACATTGTATTAATTTATTTTCTATTTCACCTAGCTCTACTCTTAATCCACGTATCTTAATTTGATTATCAATACGTCCTAAGAATTCTATTATTCCTTTAGAATTATAGCGAACTAAATCTCCAGTTCTATATATATATCCTTTATTAGTGAACTTATTTGGTATAAACTTTTCTGCTGTAAGATCATCTCTATTAAGGTATCCTAAAGTTACTCCTCTTCCTCCTATGCAAAGCTCTCCAGGAACTCCTTGTGGTACTAGATTTTTATATTTATCTAATACATAAGTTTCTGAATTTACAAATGGTCTTCCAATAGGAACACAGCCATTATAATTTTCATCTATTTCATCACATTCAATATAAGTAGTATCTATTGATGCTTCAGTTACTCCATAAGCATTAATAAATACAGTATTTTCATTAAAGTACTTTTCAAATTCCCTACATTCTTTCATGTTCCAGCTGTCAGAACTTATTGTTAAAGCCTTGAAGCAATCAATTTTCTTATTATTCTGCTTCATGTAATCTACTAAATATCTCATAACTGCTGGTACAAATTCTGCGAACTCTACTTTTTCGCTAACAATTAAGTTATACAAATTTTTAGAATCTGATAAATACGCATAAGGACATATTACTAATCTTTGACCTAAACATAAAGATCTCATAAAGTCTCCAACAAATACATCAAAGGTGTAGTTTGCCATTTGTAAGTGAACCTTACATTCTTGTTTTGTAAAGTAAGCATTTTTATAACCAACCATTGTATTAACTGGTCCTTCATGCTGTACTTTTACACCTTTAGGCTTACCTGTTGAACCTGAAGTATATAAAATATAAGCTAAATTCTTATTATTTATTTTTAAATTAAGATTTTCTTCATTATAGTCTTGAATCTCTTCCCAAATATTATTACTGTCAATTACTAAAAGCTTATTACTATCAAAATTATTTACTTCTTCTTCCTCTGCTATAATGATACCTGTCTTAGAATCTGAAATAATATAACTTCTACGTTCTTCAGGATATGATGGATCTATAGGAATATAAGCAAGTCCAGCTTTTAATACTGCAACCACACTTACTACCAGCTCTAATCCCTTATGCATACAGATTCCAACCATTTTATCATCATCTGTCTTATTTTCATTTAAATAATGAGCTAATTTATTTGCTCTCTTATTTAACTCATCAAAAGTTAAAGTTTTTCTTACTCCCTCTTCATTTGTAAAGACAAGTGCTATTTCATCTTTATGTTTTTCTACCTGATTTTCAAATACTTCATGAATACACTTATCTATAACATACTCATCTTTTCTCTCATTGTATTTTTCTATTAATAGATATCTTTCATTTTCATCTATAAGTTCATAATCATTAATTGGTCTATCATAATTTTTAATTATACTTTCTAATAAGTTTACAAAATGATCTCTGAATTTTTCTATTGTATCTCTATTAAATAAATCACTATTATAAATTAGATTTGTTTCAATAAAGTCTTCATATTCCAGCATTTCAATTTCTAAATCAAATTGTCCTTCCTGCTGAGGTATATCCATAAATTCTATATCATTTCTATCATTAACCTGCTTACATGTTATGTCTTTAGTTAACAATTGGAACGTTACTTGGAATATTGGACTTCTACTCATATCTCTAACTGGCTGTAATATCTTTACTAAATCATAAAATGGGTAATCTTGATTATTTAAAGCTGAGTATACTGTCTTACTTATTTCCCCTACTAATTCTCTAAATGTATTGTTTTTAGATAAATCACTTCTAATTACTATAGGGTTAATGAAATATCCAAATACATCTCTAAAGTTCTTTTTACCTCTTGCATTAGCAGTTGTTCCAACTAAAATATCATCTTGTCTTGAATACTTAGATAAAATTATATTGAAAGCAGTTAACATTACAGTATATAAAGTCTTCTTTTCTTGTTTTGAGAAATCTCTTAAAGCTTCTGTTATTTTCTTACATATATTAAATTTAACTGTATCACCTTTAAATGTTTGAACTGCTGGTCTTGACTTATCTAAAGGTAAATTTAATTCTTGTAATTCTCCCCCTAGTTTTTCAATCCAGTAATTTAATTTTTTCTCTCCACGCTCACTATTTAATAAATCTTTCTGCCACTCTATATATTCAAAATATCTTGTATCTTCTTCTATAACAGGTTCATAGTAAGGATCACTTATTATCTTGTCATAGAAGTTCCATAAGTCTTCTACCATCATACCTGTAGAAGTAAAGTCAGTTATTATGTGATGTATATTCATTAGTAAAATATAATCATTTTCTGTCTTCTTAAATAAGAATATTCTATATGGAGTTTCTTCACATAAATTAAACTGTATATCATATCTATTTTTATTTTCTTTAATTATCTTTTCTTCACTCCAAGAAGAGGCATCTATAACTTCTATTTTAGGAACAAAATCTTTTAATACAGCTTGATTTGGAATTCCATTTTCAATTTTGAAATACGTACGTAATAATGGTTGTTTTTTTACTGTATAATATAACGCTTTCTTAAATAAATCCTCATCTAATTTTTTTCTAATTCTCACATTGTAAATTGTGTCATATGAAGTATTAGTCATATCTGATTGTTGTACAAAGAATAATGATTTTTGTCCAGATGATAAAGGATATAATGTTTCTTCTTTTTCTTTTATTTCAAAATCAAAATCCCTTCTCTCTACATGCTTAACTTTTCCACACATAAAACTATGAATATAAACATTATCTTTAATACCAAAGTCATCTTTTAATTTGTCAAAATCCATTCCTCCTATAGGTACTATTCCCATATCAAATTCAGATTGTCTTTCTTGTAAAAGCTGTCCAATCATTCCTGCTTCTATTGCTGAATACTTAATGACTGCATCCTTAAATATAGGTCTGCTTTCTTCTAATCTACTTACTATAAATATAAAGAATTTTGCTTCTTTAGCAATAGCAATATTAAATGGTGTATGACACTTTCTTATTGGTATGCTTAATTTATCATTTAATTTTATAAGCGAATTTTGAGCTCTATCATACTTATAAGTTCCTTCTCCTAGTGACTCTACTCCCTTTTCCTTAACATAAATATATATATCTACTGAATCCACTCCAAGAGGTGGTGTTAAGAATTCTTTATTCCCATTTTGAGTTTTTCCACTTTCTAAAAGGGATATGAAATTATTAAATTGTTTATATGATACTGCTTCATCACTATACTCTCTTTGAGAATATCTTAATATATAATCCTTATCAGCAACTTCAATATCTACTAAATCAATGCTAACTGCATCCTTTGTGAATTTTCTAATATTAAGCTGCTGCTTAGTTATTTGAACTAATTCTCTTTTTGAAAGAATATTAAACTTTCTTTCATTTTGGATTCTTGATAAATCTTCAACTGTTTCATAATTCATCTTATCTAAGAAATGATTTTCTAAAGGACTGCCCCCTAAAATTTCTTTTCTTATATCTGATAATCTGCTATCTACAGGTAATTCATTATCATCATAATATCCACCCATCAATGAATATACATATCTATTATCTTCATATAATTTAAATAAATCTTTTACTCTTTCAAAATCGAAGCCATCTGCTGGACATAATCCAATTTTATAATCTGACTGTCTGCTTAATAAAAGTTCTGTCATATAACCTGTATCAACCATAGACAATGTATTACTTAAATTTATATAAATAGGCTTTAATGCTTTTAATTGCGCTATAAAGAATATAGTAAATGCTGATTTTTCATAACACTTTCTATTAAATTCATGATGAGCTTTTCCATCTATAACAGCACCTGAATTAACTAAATATAACTTATGTTCAATAGGATGATAATAGTAGATTCCTTCTTTTAAATTTTCAACCCTATCCTTTTTTACATATACATAAGTTTGAACAGCATTACGTCCTCCTGATGATGGATATAAATACTTTCTTTCTCCTTTTATCTTCTTCATTCTAAGCATAGATAATAATCCTGATAAACTTTCAAAAGAAACTACTTTCTCACTAAAATCGCTCTTAATAGCATATCTTAAATAAGCTTTTCCTTTAAACTTAGGTGCTTCTAAAACTACACAGTTGTCTTCTTTATAGTTTTTCTCTTCAAGCACTACTTCTTTTTTATACTCTAACTTACTGCTATTTTTCCCACTTAAATTCTTACAAATATAATTAACTATTTCTTCAATATTTGAGCTATCTAAGAATACTTCTATTGGGACAGTTAGATTATATTTTTCTTCTAAAATCTGTGTAATATTCATTAATGTTATAGATGTACTTCCTAAATCAAAAATATCATCAGCAATTGAAATCTCTTCACTCGTTTCTAACTCATCCTTAAAAATTTGTATTATTTCTTTGCTTATTTCTGTATTATCTAATGCTGTTACGTCTTCATCTTCATAAAGAACTTCATTCTCTTCTTCTGGAACTTCTACATCTAACTCTTTATTTATATATTCAGCAATATTTCCTATATTTTCTGAGTCTAAAAATACTTCTATTGGAACGCTTATATTGTATTTTTCTTCCAAAACCTGAATTATTGTCATTATTGTTATGGATGTACTTCCTAAATCAAAAATATCATCCTCTTTATTTATTTCCTCATCACTCATTAAATTATCTTTGAAAAGTTGAATTAACTCTTTTGTTATATCAAATCTTTCCTTATGAGTCTTTCTTTCTTCTACCTTTGGCGCTTCAATTGCTGGCCATGGTAGCTTACTCTTATCAAGTTTTCCATTTTGAGTTAAAGGCAACTTGTCTATTTTCACTATATAATTTGGTACCATATAGTCTGGAAGTTTTGTTCTTAAGAACCTTCTTATTTCTTTTAATTTTATTTCTGTATTTTCCTTAGGAATAATGTATGCAACTATCTTAGGATCTCCAGTTTCTTTATCCTGAACTGTAACAACGCATTGAACTATTTCATCTAACTGCATCATACAGCTTTCTATATCACCTAATTCCATTCTAAATCCACGTATTTTAACTTGTGAATCACATCTTCCTAAATACTCTATATCTCCATTAGGTAAATATCTTCCTACGTCTCCAGTTCTATATAATCTGCCATCATACTCATCTGAGAACTTATTTTCAAGGAACTTTTCACAAGTAAGCTGTGGACGGTTTAAATATCCTCTTGCCACACCAAGTCCGCTTACATATAACTCTCCTTCTGTATTAACTGGAACCTGATTCATATTTTCATCTAATATATATAAATTTAAATCTTTAATAGGAGTACCTATAACACTCACATTGCTATACATATCATTTATAGTTAAAGGTCTATAAGTAACATGTACTGTTGTTTCTGTAATTCCATACATATTAACTAATTGAGGCATCTTATCTCCATGTCTTTCAAACCAATTCTTTAGACTTGTTGGATTTAATGCTTCTCCACCAAAGATTACATATCTTAATGAAAGATTTTTTCCTTCAGTATATTTTTCTTCAGCCATAATAAATTGTTTGAAGGCAGTAGGAGTTTGATTAAGCACTGTTACTTTTTCATCTATTACTAGCTTATAAAATTTATCTGGAGTTCTGCTTAGAGAATATGGAACAACAACTAACTTACCTCCATATAATAGGGCTCCCCATATTTCCCATACTGAAAAATCAAAGGCATAGGAATGGAACATAGTCCATACATCATTTTCATTAAAGTTATACCAATTATCAGTACTCTTAAATAAACGATATACATTATAATGACAAACTACTACTCCCTTTGGCTTTCCTGTAGAACCTGAAGTATATATTACATAAGCTGCATTATTAGACTTAGTATTAGTTATTAAATTTCTATCATCCTCAAATTGTATATTATACTTTTCTCTATCCACACAAATTATTCTTGTGTTATTGTCAGAATTTAATCTATTTAAATATTTATCTTCTGTAATTACAATTGGTGCCTTAGAGTCTTCTATTATTATATTTATTCTTTCATCTGGGTAATATGGATCTATAGGTACATAAGCCGCACCACTTTTTAGTACTGCTAATATTGAAACAATCATTTCAATAGAACGATCTAAACATATACCAACTAGTACCTCTTCTTTAGCACCATCCTTTCTTAAATAGTTAGCAAATTTATTAGCTCTCCTATTTAATTCTCTATAAGTTACTGATTTATTATCTATAGTAACAGCTATATTATCTGCAAACATTTCTGCCTTCTCTTCAAATACTTTATGAATACATTTGAAGTTGCTGAAATCTATTTTATTATCATAAGAAGCTTTAACTTCACTTATATCATCTATATCAAGACTATCTAGGTTATCTAGATTACTCATAATTCTATTTACTAAGTTCATATAATCATTAAACATATTTTCTACAGTATTTTTTTCAAATACACCTAAGTTATAATCCCAATTTATGATAAGCTCGTCTCCATTTTCACTACTCATACAATCTAAATCAACATTAGGAGTTATAGTTAATCCTTCTCCTAACTCAATATTCCTTGAAAGATTTATATCTTTAATGAAATTAGTATATACAACTGGTAAAGAGAAACCTGGCTTCATAAGCTTCTTTCTTAAATATTTCATAACTGAAACTCTGCCATTTACAAAATCATCATCTATAACATTTTGATTATGTCTTATCTTATCTACAAGATTATTACTTAAAGAATCATTTTGAACTAATCCTATTCTTGTGAATTCTCCTATTACATTATCTATATCTTGGTTTATATTTTCTCTGTCCCAGTTAACATATACTACTGAGAACTTCTTATTACTGCTCCATTTTTCTAATGTTTCCATATATGCTGTTAGAAGAATACTATCTAAACTTACTGCTCTAATCTTATTTTTAAACTTATACCAATTTCCTATTTTTCCCGTAATTCTTTTTGGTATATGATATGAATATCCTGTTTTGGAAGTAAGGCTTGGACCTGCTGACAAATTTTCGCACTTGTCTTTCCAATATCTTTCCATAGCTTTATTTTGTGAATTACTTGTCTCTAGATAATTTATGTAATCACAATACTTATAATCAAGCTTCTTTAAACTTAACTGTGGTTCATTATAAAGTTCAAATATCTTTTTATATAAGATACACATGCTCTTTCCATCAGCAATCATTGAAGCCATTACAAAATGTACTATTCCACAATTATTATCCATCATACTTACTGATATATCGAAAAATGGCCATTCACCAAAATCAAACTCTTTATCTATAAGTTTAGTACGTCTATTCTCTAAGTCTCCTGCAGCATAATCTACTTTTAATCTATAATAAGGTACTTCTTCTATTACTTTTTGAGTTCCATTTTTATAGATAACTGTTTTTAGCATATTTTGATTTTTAATTACTGTATTAACTGCCTCTTCTAATCTTTCAACATCAATATCTCTAACATTAAATTCTTGATATATCTTACCTGATTTATTAGTATTTATCTTTGCAAATACAGAACTCTGCTGCATATCTGAAAGTGCAAAGGATTTATTATTTAAGGAACTTTCTCTTTCTAAAACTCTATTACTTAATGTTCCCTTATTTCTAATAAAATCTTTTATTATCTCAATATACTTTGCAAAAGCCTCTTCAATAAAATTATCTTCAAAGCACTCTTCAGCAACATCCCAAGTCAAATTGACTCCTGTCTTATCTCTAAATACTTGGTGATCAAGCCATACCTGTGGTGTTTGAGATATTGCAAAGATACTTTTATCAAGCCAACTTTCCTTTGATACATTGTTATCGTTATTCAACATACTTGTAAAGGCAACTGGTATTGATAAATTAGGAGCCTTTCTTTCTCTAACTCTTAATTCTCTCATTGCTCTTATTCCACTCACACTACTATGATCTAAATCATTCCAAAGTTGATCTTGATATTTTAATATTTTGTCTTCTACCTGATTTTCATTACTATTATCTATTTCAAAAATACTAGTTGATACAAATGGTCCCACTATTTTATCTATATCATCATTAATTGGAAGTCTATTAAAATATGTTGTAATTATTGAAAATCTATCATTGCTATCAAAATTACCTAATGCTTGTCCAAACAGCATAAGTACTACTGCTGTTTCTGATACACCTAGCTCTTTAGCTTTCTTATCAATACTATTCCAATCTTCTTTTTCTATCTTAGCTTTATATCTTTTTCTCTTATAATATCTATTATTTATAGGAGAGCCTAAGTTCTTCTTTAATGGAAGAATTGGACCACTTGGATTATTCTTAAACTTATTCATCCAATACTCTAAATCCATTTCAAATTTAGGTGAATTTTCTACTTTTGATAGATAGTCTAAATAATCTTTAAAAGTAAATTTTAAATCTGGAAGTTTATAATCTTCATTCTCATATAAATTTTTCCACTGACTCATTAAAAGATTTAAACTATAACCATCTATAATCCATTCATCTATACTAAAATGAATTATACTTTTGTTGTTATCCATCTTTGTAATGCTGATTTCAAATAATGGCCAATCATTAGCATTGTATAGTTTATGAGACATTTCATCTCTTACTTTTTCTAAATGCTCATTTACTTCTTCTTGTCTTTTTCCTCTTACATCATATATTTTAAATTTATAGTCTGACATTTCTGTCTTTACTTGCTGAGTTCTATCTGGCAATACCACAACATTAAGCATTTTATGATACTTAGTTAAAATATTCCATGCATTATTAAGCCTATCAATATTAAGATTATTTTCTGTAAACTCAAAATACATATGACATCCTACGTTGTCTTTATCCTTTCCAAAACGCTTACCAACTAAAAATGATTCTTGGATATCTGACAACTTAAATTTAAAATTATCTTTTAATTCTTTTTCATATACTGAACTTTCTCTTTGGTCTGAAGTTTTACAACTCACTAATTTCTTTAAATCTTCAATAACTTTTATTTTTTCTTCTTTTGATAAGCTATAAAATAACTCCTTCTCCATAAGATTACTCCTTACTTTTTTCACTTATATCACAAGAGATTTATTTGTACTTCTCTTGTGATATAAGGATATTTTTGTTTTTTAATAATATAATTAGTTCATTACTTTTCTTCTAAGTTCTTCATACAAAGAATTCATTTCTTCATCTGATAATTCTTCAATATTCATAGTATCTGTCACATCAAATTTTCTTTCTTTTTCTAGGCTTAAATTTACTGCCTCTGAAATAATATCTAAAATATTTCTTACAGTTTTACATTTTCCTATATCAGCTAAGGAAAGATTAATTGAATATTTATTTTCTACTTTATATTTAAATTTGATAGCTGTTATTGAATCAAAACCTATAGCATCTAAATAATCTTCATCCTTTACATTACATCCTAATAATTCATTCATTATTCCTTTAACATATTGTCTAAGATCAAGATTTGATGAATCTTCTTCTCTAATAATTTCTTTAGGCATATTTTTTGTATCTACCCAATATCTATCCTTTTTAAAAGAATATGTTGGCACCCCTACTTTGCCTCTTACTTCTCCTTCATATAAAATTGACCAGTCAATTGAAACATTATTTACCCATAGTTTTGCTATTTTACTGTATTGTTTGCTGCTTACAATATTTCTTATCATTGAATCTTTAATATAATCATCCTGGAATAATTCATAAATATCTGTATTTTTATCTTCTATATTTTTAGCAAATACATCTTCAACATTTTTGTTTTCTAAGAAATCTAGTGCCTTATTTAAGAAGTCTTCTTTATCCTTTACTATAAATACAGCTCTCTCTTCCATTTCTTCTCTTGCCACTTGAAGTGTATAAGCAACATCTCTAATATCAATTTCTGTATTACTCTTAACATAATCAGCTGTATCTTTTATTATTGAATTTAAGCTTTCCTTGCTTCTTGCTGAAAAAGTTAAAATTGAATCTTCTTCTACCTTATCTGTATTCTTATTGATTAAATCTTTATCAAATTCTTCTAGAATTATATGAGTATTTACTCCACCTGCTCCAAAAATATTGATTCCAGCTCTTCTTGGTATATTGTTACCATCTTCATCTACAAACTGCTGCCATTCACTTTTTTCTGTTGCAATATAGAATTCAGATTTATTTAACTTAATATTTGAATTAACTTCTTCACAATTTATAGTTGGTGGAATAACCTTATTTTCCATAGCTAAAATTACTTTTAGTATACTTGCTATTCCTGAAGCAGCTTCTAAATGTCCTATATTACTTTTTACAGAACCTATAGCACATCTTTTACTGCCATAATAATTTTCTTTATTTTCTACAAGTTCATTAAATACAGCATTTAATGCTTCAACTTCAATAATATCTCCCATATAAGCTCCAGTACTTTGAGCTTCTACATAACCTATTGTTGAAGGATCTACATTACTATCTTTAAGAGCTTTCTTAATAACGTCAGTCTGACCATTTGGATTAGGTGATGTGAAAGATTTAGCTCTTCCATTATGATTAACTGCTGAACCTCTTATTACAGCATGTATATTATCATTATCTTTAATTGCTTTAGATAAAGGTTTAAGTAATATTGCTCCAATACCTTCTCCCCTTACAAAGCCATCTGCATTATTATCAAAAGACTTACAATTTCCTGTTTTGCTAAGCATTCCTGCACTATCAAACTTAGAATTACTTAGTGGTGAAAGGAGTGCATTAACCCCTCCAACAACAGCCATATTACATTCACCATTTCTTATTGAACGTATTGCACGATGTATAGCAACACCAGTACTTGAGCAGGCTGTATCCACAGTTTCACTTGGTCCTCTAAAGTCAAAATAGTAAGAGACTTTATTTGCTAGAAGGAAGTGTGCATTTGAAGAAATTAAATGTCCATCTCCACTAATACCAGCCTTAGCTATTACATATTCATATTCATTATTAGTTACTCCAACAAATACTCCTGTATTAGTTCCTTCTATACTTGATGCCTTATAACCAGCATCTTCAATTGTTTTCCACACAACTTCTAAAAACTTTCTTTGTTGAGGATCTAAAAGCTTAGCTTCTTGTGGAGATATATGAAAGAATGAAGCATCAAACTTATCTATATCATTCATAAAGCCTCCCCATTTACAAAGGGTTTTATTTTCTCCTTGTAATGGATCACCATAATATTTTTTATAATCCCAACGACTTTCTGGCACCTCAGTTATAAGGTCATGGCCTTGTTCAAGATGTTTCCAAAATTCATTTAAATCTTTTGATTGTGGCATTATACCGCCCATTCCTATTACTGCAATTCCATCATTCTCATGAAATTCTATTTCCTTATTTACTTCATTAACAGTTTCCTCATTATCCTCTTCATCAGAATATTCATCATATTCTTCTTCACAAATATCATCATCAAAATTTTCTTCTGATAAATCTTCTTCTGAAAAATATTCTAAAACTTCACTTTCTTTTCCATAATACTTATTAAGTACATCTTCAAATTTCTCTTGTAATTTTCCTGCTATATTTTCTATGCTGGTAGATGATAATTCATAAAATAATGCTGGAGTTATTTCTAAATCAAATTTATTACTTATCTTTTCTGCTAACTCAATCATTACAACAGAATCAAAACCGTAATTTGTTATATCCTCTGTAATTGATATATCTGACTCTTCCATATTGGATATACTAGACACTACCTTAGTTAAATCTTCTATAATACTTTTATTTATTTCTTTATTATTTACCACCATAGTATTTTTTTCATTTTTATTTTTTAAATCTTCTTTGTTAAAAAATGAACCCAATTTTTTCTCCCCCCCATGTAATACAAATACTTGTTTTTCATTAGCTGATAAACATTTTTCTAAAATTTCAAACCCTTCTTTATTACTTAAAGGAACTAAATCTAATTTATTTTTCATATAACTCTTAGTTGATTCACTATTTCCTATTGCTCCTTCATCCCATAAAGGCCAGTTTATAGAGCAGAAATTTGTAAAATCTCTTTTACTATTACATGAATAATAATCCATAAAGCTATTAGCATAGGCATAATCAGATTGTCCAAAGTTTCCTACTTCTCCTGATATGGAAGAAAATAAAGCAACAAAATCTAAGTTTTCATTTTTAATTGACTCATGTATATTTTTAATTCCTAATACTTTTGTCTCAACAACCTGTTTAAAATCATCTATATTCTTATTAATAATTAATGAATCTCTGGCTATTCCAGCACAATTAATTACCCCATCTATCCTTTTATAAACTTCTTTTGCCTTAGTTATGATATTAGTTACATCATCTATATTGGTTATATCTCCTTTAACATATAAAACACTCTTTTCTAATTCAGGTGAAAAAGCATCTAATTTTCTCTCTGATCTTCCTGAAAGAATAACTTTAGCATCATACTTATTAATAAGATACTCTGCTATATTTAGTCCTATTTTTCCTGCCCCTCCAGTTACAAGATATATACCATTTTCTTTAAAAACATTTTTCTTCTTTGTTAAATTAGTAAGCTCCAGCTTTTTTACTTTTCTTTGTCCAGCTGTATACTTTATTTCCACATCCTTAGAGTTATCCATAATCTCATTTAAGATTACTTTATGAGCTGATTTTAGGTTATCTAACCCTATAACCTTAGCTTCTACATTCTTACTTTCTAAATTTAAGCTTTTGACAAATCCACTTACCCCTTGAAATGCAGCATCTTCTTTTGTATAAATGTATAAAATTTTCTTCTTATCTTTGATGAAACTGGTAAGTAGTGATTTACTCATATTAAATAATGAGTAAATCCCATACTTAAGCTTGTCATTTAAAGAACTCACTGTTTTTTGTGACCACATATGAACTATATTTTTTACAGTTATACTATTTTTCTTTAAATACTTAATTAACTTCATATAGTCATCTCCACTATCAACCCTCACTTCAAACCTATCCTTACTTATACACTTAAAGCTACTTCCTGGCTGCACTAAGATAACCTTATTATTTTCTTTTTTTAATTTTTCAAATACCACTTCATCAATATCAAATAGCAATATATCTGATTTCATATTTTGATTATTTATAGTTATACTTTTATTTACCCAATGAGGTACTAAATACTCAGAAGATGGTTTAGGAGTTGTTTCTCTTATAATGTAATTTTTAATAGTAAGAAGTATCCTTCCTTCCCCATTTACTAACCATCCTGACATCTTCTTTAGCTTACTTTTATTTGAGTTTTCATCTAAAACTACATAGAAATAACACTTAGTTTCTAGCTTTTCATATACTTTAAGTGATTCTAATTCAAACGGTATTGTTGCATGTTTTGGTGATACCTTACTATTAGCTAAGTATCCTGCTGTTTGTAATGATCCTTCTAATAAAGATGGATGTAAGAAATACTTATCAAATGTTGATTTTAATTCTCTTGGAACTTCTATTTCAGATATAGCCTCATAATCGTTAAAATATATATTTTTAATAGGTTTAAATGTATTTCCATATTCAAATCCAACTCTTTCAAAAAGTTTATAGAATTCATTATGATTTAATGACTTGTTACATCTATTCATAACTTTTTTAATATCTATAGGCTTTTCAGAACATTTTTCACGCTTACCTATTTCTAATTTACCTTTTGAATATACTTTCTCACCCTTATTTCTTACTTTATAAGTTAATTTATTATTCTCTTCTGCTAATTCTATAATTGCCTCTTTATCACTGTTATCTACTATAAGTGGTTCTACCCATACTACATTTTTAATTTCCTTCAATTCCTTTGAAGTACTTCTTTCTGTAACATTTCTTACCATTTCTAAATACATAACTCCTGGCAAAACATGTTTTCCGTTTACCTTGTGATCTCTTAAATAAAATAAGTCTTTATTTAAATTCTTTTTATATAACTTCTTATTCTTTTTAACCACATTACTAACTGCCACTTCTTTTGAAATATTATCATTATTATTATTTGGTTCAATCTTTTTCTCATCTACCCAATATCTCTTATGATTAAATGGATAAGATGGAAGGGAAATCTTTTGTGGTATTTCTTCATTATAAAGAGACTCCCAATCTTCTACTTTTCCACTTTCAACCCAGTTTAATGCTGCTTCATCATATTTGCTGTCCTTTTGTAAAGTTAAATTATCACCTTCACAGTAAATACCATCTATATTCTTTGTTCCATCTATATAAGAACTTAATTTTTCTTTTAATTCTCTGCAGTCTTTAGCTACTATTGCTAAACGATATTTCATAGCATCTCTTCCACTATGGAAAATATAGGAAATCTGTTTTAAAAGCTTTCTATTTTCTTTATTAAAAGGTGTAATATCTTCCTTTCTGTTACTAACAGATTCATGGATGATACTAATAACTTCTTCTAAGGAATTAGTTATATCTAATAAATAATTTTCAATATTTATAGAATATCTATTATTGATGTAATATATCAACTCATTAAAGGAGCTACTGTTTATTCCACATTCCTCAAGGGTATTATTTTTGTCTATATATTTAACAGGTATACTTGTAACTTTAGACATATACTCAATAATATCCTTATCCATTGTTGATAGGTTGTCTTCTTCTCTTTCATCAGACATCTCATTATCTTTATTTAAAAACTCTCTAAGTCCTTCTGCATACTTCTTTAAGCTTTCTTCTTTTTTAGCTGATAGACAAACTACATATTCCTGATTTTTATTATCTTCTTTCTTATTTGCATCTTCTAAATATTCTTCTAATATAAGATGTGCATTAGTACCACTAAATCCAAAGGAACTAATTCCTGCTCTATATGGCTGAATCTCATTATTATTATTTTTTCTTCTCTCCCATTCCTTAGTAGAATCTAATATATAAAATGGTGTATTATCTAATTCTATATAAGGATTTAAAGTTTTAAAGTTAACTAAAGCTGGCAGACACTTATGTTTCATAGCTAATATTATTTTTATAATACCTGCTATTCCAGCTGCTGTTTCTAAGTGACCTATATTAGCTTTAACAGATCCTATTGCACAAGTCTTCTTGCTAAAATCAGCATCTGGCCATTCCTTATAAGCTTCTTTAAATGCATTTTTAAGACTGTTTATCTCTATAGGATCACCTAATACAGTTCCTGTTCCATGAGCTTCAATATATGAAATTGTACTTGGATCTATCTTACTTCTTCTAATTGCATCAACTATAACCTGTGTTTGCTGCTTAGGATTTGGAGCAGTTAAAGAGCTTGAACTTCCTGCATGATTAACAGCACTTCCTTTTATAACTGCATAAATATTGTCTTTATCTTCTATAGCTTTCTTTAATGGCTTAAGCAAAATCAATCCTGCTCCTTCGCCTCTTACTGTACCAGCTGCATCTTTATCAAAAGTTCTACATTTTCCATCATGGCTTAATATTCCTGCACTATCAAAAGCTATAAATAATGATGGAACAACATTTATGTTAACTCCTCCTGCTATAGCCATTTCACATTCATCATTAGCCATACTCTTTATAGCATTATTAATTGCAACTATTGAACTTGCACATGCTGTATCTATGGGTTCTGCAGGTCCCTTTAAATTTAATAAATAAGATATCCTTCCAGTTAATACATTATGAGCATTACCTGTAAGTGCTTGTGCATAACTATCCACCTTAGATTTCTTTATGATTTCATCATAGTCATGTCCTGCTACTCCAATAAACACGCCTGTTTTTGAACCTGAGAAGTCTTTAGGATTATATCCTGCATCCTCAATTACCTTCCAAGCTAATTCTAAAGTAATTCTTTGTTGTGGATCCATAAGCTTTGCTTCTCTTGGAGATAATCCAAAGAATTCTGGATCAAATTTATCAACATCTTTTATGAAGCCTCCCCATCTTACATCTGTTTTATTAGCTTCACTATTATTCTTTTTAGAATATTCTCTCCAGTCCCATCTCTCTTTAGGAATCTCTGTTATTAAACATTCTTCATTTTTTAACTTTTCCCAAAAGTCATCTAAATCATCACTTTGAGGCATAACACCACTTATACCAATTACAGCTATATCATTATCTTTTTCACTATTTTGTGGCTCTATATCTTTACTTACTACAATATCTTCTTCTATATCTTTTACTTCTTCATAAGGCTTCTTTTCAGTCTTAACATTACTTAATGCATCACTATATTCTTCAACAATAAAATCCACAAATTCATTTATTGTTTGATATTCAAAGAAAACTGTTGGATATAATTTTATTTTAAATTTATCTTCTAAATCCTTAGCCAAGGATACAAGGTTCATGGACTCAATTCCCATAGCCATAATATTTTTATCTATATCTATGTTTTCTTTTTCTTCATCTAATATTGCTGCCATTTTATCTATTAAATAATTTTGAAGCATTAATTTTTTATCGCTATCATCATATTCTACTTCCAAAGCTACAGATGTTTTCTCCATCTTTAATGAGTTAAAATTATAATTCTTTAATTCTTCTTTATATTCTTCTGTAATAAAATCAACAAACTCATTTATTGTTTGATATTCAAAGAAAACTGTTGGATATAACTTAATATTAAATTCTTTTTCAATATTTTGAGCTAAAGACACTAAGGTTACAGAATCAACTCCCATAGCCATAATATTTTCGTCTTTTTCAACATCATATTTTTCTATTTGTAACTTATCTGCTACTAAATTTAGTAAATATTCTTCAAAAGTATTATTTTCATTATTCTCTACTTTTCTACTTTTATTTACTACTGATTTTTCTTCACTTCTTCTTTCATTATTTACCCAAACCTTCTTACATACTGCACCCTTCATAGATACTGCTAATTGTCCAAATTCATCATAAATATCAACATTTACTTCCCATATTTCAGAATTAAGTTTTACCTGCTGAAGTTTTGAATAACAAGAATTACCTAAAGCTTTGTAAATATATAATTCCTTTACCATCATTGGAATAAATGAATCTAACTCATTATTTTCCTTTAAAGCAAGTCTGCTTAAAATAGCATTATCTAATAATGCAGGATGAACAAGATAATCATGACTATCATTTATTAGTTCTTCATCTAATGAAAGCTTACTCCATACTATATCTACTGACTTAATTACCTTTTTTATAGACTGAAGTGAGGATTTATATACATCTGGTTTAAGTAAATATAAGTTTTCTCCTGACACTGCATTATCAAAAGATGGAATAGCCACACTTGTTTTTTCATAATTACTATCTTCTATAACTTCTCCTGTAGCTGCTACTTTATAATTATTTTCTAATGTATCTGTATACTTACATTGAATTAAAGAACTTTCTTCTGTCTTGTTTAATTCAATATTTACCTTAACTTCTTTTCCTTCATCTACTTCAACAGGCTGCATAAATAGGAAATTGTGTAAGTGAACAAAGTTATCTTTCTTCTCTTTACTTAATCCTTCATAAGTCATACTACAATAAGTCATTCCCAATAGAGTTTGTTTAGAAAAAGAATTATGATCTCTTAAATAAGGTTCATTATATTTATAAACATCACTAATTAATATTTCTTCACTGCTATTTAAATCTATATTGCCTGGATCATTTTCAGGTAAATCATTAATCCAATATCTCTTTCTATCAAATGCATAAGTTGGTATTGGAATATGGTTAGGTTTATTAACCTTGTCTCTATATAATGAATTCCAATTAAAGTGTTGTCCTTTTACCCATAACTCTGCAATTTGTTCTAAGTTACTATCTTCATCTATAGATGTACGTGATAGTTTTTTATTTGCAGTTCCTATAAATATATTGTCTGCTTCTAGGCTATTACATATATTATTTAAAGCTGTTACTAACTCTTCTAAGCTACTTACCTTTATTGCTGCTCTTTCCTGCATTTCACTTCTGCAAATTTGTAATGTATAAGCTATATCTGCTAAAGATATATTTTCATCTTTATTATTGTGAATAAACTTAATTAACTCTGATGCATATTTTCTAATACTATTTTTAGTTTTAGCTGAAATAACTACTAATCTTTCTCTTCCATCATCAAAGGATTTATTATTATTTGCATATTCATCAACAACCACAAAGGCATTAGCACCACCTGCTCCAAAGCTGCTTATAGTTGCTCTTCTTACAAACTCATCATTATTTCCTCTTGAAGCTTCCCATGGTGTTGGTTCATTCAATAGATAAAATGGTGAACTTTCAAAATCAATAAATTCATTTAACTCTTCACAATTTATAGAAGGTACAAGCTTTTTATACTTCATCTGTAATAAAACCTTTGTTAATGCAGATATACCTGAAGCTGCTTCTAAATGTCCTATATTTGATTTAATAGTACCAATTGGACAGAATTGCTTCTCATCAGTATATTTCTTATACACCTTATCAAGTGCTCTTATTTCTATAGGATCTCCTAAAACTGTACCAGTAGCATGAGCTTCAACATAGTTTATTGTTTTACAATCTATATCTGCCTTTTTAAATGTACTTTCAATAACTTCTGTTTGTGCTGATATACTTGGGGCTGTAAATTTACTTGTATTACCTCCACTATTTATTGATGAGCCCTTTATAACTCCATAGATATAGTCATTATCTCTAATTGCAGCATCTAGTGATTTTAAAAGAACAGTTCCTACTCCTTCACCTTCAATATATCCATCAGCATTTTTACTAAAGGAATAACTCTTATCAGTTTTTCCTATGCTATGAATATTAGCTAATCTAACATGTTGTCTTGGATGTAAAATTAAATTTACTCCTCCTGCAACTGCCACATCACATTCATGTAATCTAATACTATTGCAAGCATAATGAATAGATGTTAATGATGATGAACAAGCTGTATCAATTACTAAACTTGGACCTGTGAAGTTAAAATAATGAGAAATTCTATTAGGAATAATCCAATAAGCTGACTGTGCATTACTTCTAACCCCTCTTCTCCACATTTCTGTAGCTAATTGTCCATAGTATCCATACATTGTTCCTAAAAATACACCAACCTTATATCCCTTCTTAGATAGTGCATCTCCTGGATAACCTGCATCCTCTAAAGTTGACCAGACATTTTCTAAGCATACACGTTCTTGTGGGTCCATTTCATTTGCTCTTTCTTTATCTATATCAAAGAAATTCGCATCAAATTTATCTACATCTTTTATAAATCCAGCCCACTTACTATAACCATGACCTTGTTTAAGATTTTCAGGATCATAGTACTTTCTCCAATCCCATCTATCCTTTGGAATTTCCTCTATGCAGTTCTTTCCATTAATTAAGTTAAGCCAATATTCATCTAAATTTTCTGCCATTGGATACCTTCCTGAGATTCCTATTATGGCAATATCACTACTTTTAATCTCCTGCTGTACACTTGGAACATTATTTTCTATAACTTCTTCTTCAAAATTACTTGAATTAGAACTTGTATCAGCCTGAATATTAACAGTCTCAATTTTTTCTTGGGGCTTCACTATATTTTCCTTCTTAAGGTTAAATAGTTCTATACATCTATCTTCATAATTTTTAGTGAAGTACTCTGATAATTCTTCTATAGTATTACATTCAAAGAATATAGTAGATGGTAATTTTTCGAAATCTAAAGCTAATTCCTTATTAAGTTCAATAATAACCATGGAATCTATACCTAAAGAATCAAAATTTTCTGTAGTATCTATATCTTCTTTCTTTAGTTTTAAAGAGGTACTAATTTTTTGTATTAAGTACTCTTTAACTTTACTATTAATTAATTTCTCATCTATTTTCTCTTGAGATTTTATATTTTCATTATCCATATAAGTTACCTTTATTACATCACTTTGTTCTCTTTCTATTTGATCATTGTGATTATTTTCTATAACCCTTTCAAACTTAATATCATTCTTTACAACTGATTTCTCTACATCTTTTTTAATTGATAATGGCATACTTTCACTTTCATTAGAAGCTTCTAAATCATTTTTGAAACCAACCTTTTCTAATAATTTCTTTGAAGCCTTAAACATAATTACTCGTTCTAAAGGAGATTTAAGAGCTAATTCAATAGACTTTATTCCATCTGATATTTCAATTGGATAAATTCCTTCTTTCTTCATATTGCTTCTATATTTTTCACTAGCAACAGCTCCAATTGTTCCCCAGAAGCTCCAGTTTATAACCTTCACTTTAAAATCAACTTTTCTTTGAATATATTGGGCAAAGGAATCTTGAAAAGCACATGCAGCGTTGTAATTACTTTGTCCTACATTTCCAATAATAGAGTTAATGGATGAGAAGAACATAAAGAAATCAAGCTCTTCATCTTTTATAGCCTTAAATAATTGAATGCTTCCATTTACCTTAGGCTGATTAACTTTTCTAAACATTCCTTCAGTCATATTATGAAGCATCTTATCTTGTAAAACTAAAGCTGAATGGAATATACCATTTATTCTTCCATACTTATTTTTTATATAATTTACAGCATCTTTCACTTCATTTTCACTAATTAAATCAGCCTGAACATATTCAGCTCTGCTTCCCATTTTAGAAATTTTATTAATCTTTTCCTGTCTATCCTCATTTAACTCACTTCTGCCTATAAATATTAAGTTAGCTCGTACTTTTTTAGCTATATATCTTCCTAACTCATAAGAGATTCCACCCATTCCAGCAATTACATAAACTCCATCCTGCTTATAAGGTGTTTCTTCATAATTTGATAATGCTATATTTTTAAAGGATCTTGCATATACCTCTTCAGCTCTAATGGCTAATTGATTTTCAACTTTATTATTTGAGCAGCTTAATATTAATGAGGCTTTTCTATCTAATTCTGCTTTTGACATAGCTAAAGAATAATCTGTATCAATTAAACCAATATCTAACTTAGGATACTCTAACATAGCAGTTTCTATAAATGGTGCTAAACCAGCATTAATAGGAATTATAGATTGTCCATCAATCACTTCAAATATCTTATTAGTAACTAATGTAACTTTAATATCCTTATTCATAGCACCTAGTATTTTTACTAAGTGGAAGAATGCATATAATCCCTTTTTCTGTTTATCTTCTACAGTTTCTATATCCTCTACTGATGATTTTTCACTTACTAAGCTGGAAATAAAGAATATATTATCTACTGATTTCATATCCTCTACCATATCATTTATAGATGTTTCTAAATCTTCAGTATTAATATTTGTTAAATTCACATCACTTACCTTAGAAGGACCTATTTTTTCAGCTAAACTTTCCTTTATCTCTATAGAATCATCTGAATATAATATGAAGTTATTTTTAGTTTCTATATTGGCATCCCTATTTATGTCTATTTTTTGCCATTGTGGTTTAAAGAAATAACTTTTCTTATCCTCTCTAATCTCTGCTGAAACAAGATTTTTGAACTCTATACATTTTTCCCCATTAGAATCTAAAATAAATATGTTATGCACATTCTTTCTAACATTTTGAACATACACATAGTAGTTATCATCCTTTAGTAACTTTATAATATTTACCTCTTCAACAGAGAATGGAATCTTAGTTATACCCTTCTCTTCAGATTGTCCAAATAAACATGCCATAGTCTGTAATGCACAATCCATAAGTACAGGATGACAATAATATTCACTTGTTTCATAATCAAATTTAGATGGTAAACTTATTTCTGCTAGTGTTTCCTTCTTACTTATGTTTACCTTTTTTATACCTCTAAAGTATTCTCCATACTCTATGCCGCTTTCACTTGCCAGCCAAGAATAGAATTCATTATTTAGAATTGTTTTTGTACATTTTCTTTCTATCTCTGAAATATCAATATAGTTTTCTTCCTGAACATCATTATCTTTAATTACAATTCTTCCTTTAGAATGAGTTTCTTCCATGTTATCCCTTATGCTCTTAACCTCATAAGTTATATCATTCTCATCAGTTTTTAGTTCTATATTAACTTCTACAACATCCTCATCTTCTACAATTAAGCCCTTCTTCCAAAAAACATCTGTAATTTTAAAGTTGTTATTTGGTTTTACTATTTTAGCTGCTTCTAATATCATTTCAAGATAGCCTGTTGCCGGGAAAATTGATTTTCCTGCTACAACATGATCTCTTAAAATTAAATCTGAATTACTAAAAGTCTTTTTAAATGTTATTCCATTAGTTAAACTCTTTTCTGGAATAGTTTCTTCTATAAATGGCTTTACATTTTTGTCTATTCCATAGTTGTATTTATTCCATCTTCTACCTACCCAATACCTATCTTTCTTGAAAGAGTAACCTGGCAGATGAACTTTAAACTGCTCATTTTTCTTGTAAATTGTACTCCAATCTATATCTTCACCTTGCTTCCAATCTGCAACCATTTGTAATAACTTTTTATCTTGAACCTTATTATTTATTTCATTATTACCTTCAATAAATTCATTAAGTGCATATTTTAATTCTTCTTTATTTCTCACAATGAAAGCAGCTCTTTCTTTCATATGTTCCCTGCCATTTGCAAGGGTATATGCTATCTCTTTAAGTGTTACATCACTTGAATTATTAAAGCCTATATCTTTATTTAAATATTCTATAAGCTCTGATGCCCTTAACTTCACTCCTTCTTTATATTTTGCTGAAATAAGAATAGCTAGTTCTTCATCATTATCTTCTTTATTTTTCTTATTTGATGAAAATTCTTCAACAATTACATGAGCATTACTACCACCAAATCCAAAAGAACTTACTGAAGCTCTTCTTGGTATTTCTTCTGAATTATCATTTAATAAACTTAGCCACTCCTCATTTTTATCAGCTACACTAAATGGTGAACTTTCAAGATTTATATATGGATTTAGTTTATTGAAATTTATATTAGAAACAATTTTCTTATTATATACTGATAATACTGACTTAATTAAACCTGCAAGGCCTGCAACTGCTTCAGTATGACCTATATTAGTCTTTACAGAACCTAATACACAATGAGGTTTAGAACATTCATGACTCTCTTCATCTTCATAAACCATATTCAAAGCATTTATTTCTATTGGATCTCCTAATGCAGTTCCTGTTCCATGAGTTTCTATATAACCTATAGTTGATAAATCTGTATTAGCATCCTTAAGAGCTGTTTTTATTAAATCTCTTTCTGCATTTGGGTTAGGCGCTGTTAGAGAATTTGTTTTTCCTCCATGGTTAACTGCTGTTCCCTTTATAACAGCATATATATTATCCTTATCTTCATAAGCTTTATCTAAAGGCTTACACAATATTGCTGCTGCTGCTTCACCACGAACATATCCATTGGCAGATTCATCAAAAGTTTTACATCTTCCATCTTTACATAACATATTACTCTTCCCTAAAGCTATGTAAGGAAATGGTGTCATTAAAATATTAACTCCTCCAGCTACAGCTATATCACATTCTCCACTTCTAATAGAATTTACTGCCCTGCATACACTTGTAAGAGCACTAGAACATGCTGTATCTATTAATTCACTTGGACCATTTAAATTAAAGAAATATGAAATTCTATTAGGAATAATATTATTTGAAACTCCTGTTATACTATGAGATTCTATATTGCTATCTCTAAATAAAATATCTGAATAATCATTACTAGTAGCCCCTATAAATACACCAGTATTACTTTCTGCTAAATCTGATGGTTTATATCCTGCATCTTCAAAAAGGTTCCAAACCACCTGCATCATACATCTTTGTTGTGGGTCCATAAGTTCTGCTTCTCTTGGAGATATATTAAAGAATTTTGTATCAAACTTATCTGCGTCATCAATAAAGCCTCCCCATTTAGAAGTAATTTTATTGCTACTGTTATCAGCTTCATTATAAAATTTCTTCCAATCCCATCTATCTATAGGTACTTCTGATATACAGTCTTTTTTATTTAATAGGTTGTCCCAAAATTCATTCAAATTAGCTGCCTTAGGGAAAATACCATTCATACCTATAATTGCAATATCACCTGTATACTTAATATCTTCTTTTTTATCTTCCTTAGGTTCACATAAAACCTTAGGCTCACTTTTTGCTGATACTTCTATATTTTCTTTACCTATAGTCTCTTCCACTTGTTTTGTAAAATTCTTATATAAAAACTTACTAAAATCAGATATATTTTGATAAGTATAGAAAATTGTTGGATTTATCTTTATACCAAAATACTTATTTATCTTTACACTTAATGTGGTAAATGAAATTGAGTTAAAACCATATTCTGAAATGTATGCATCACTATCTATATCTTCTATATCTAATAATTTAATTTCAGCTATACATTTTTTTACATATTCAGCTATACATTCAACAAAATCTAACAATGGTACTTTATTATCCTCATGTAATTTATCTACATCTTCATTAACTAAAGCACTTATTTTTTCATTTGATAATTTTTTTCTATCTACCTTTTTATTTAAAGTAAGGGGATAATCTTTTAAGAACACATATTTAACTGGTACCATATAATCTGATAGTTTTCTTTTAATACAAGTTTTTATATAATCACTAGATGGCAAATTATTTTCATCAGAAGCTATTAAAAAGGCTACTAAATATTTGCTATCAGCCTCTCCTCTAGTTACAACTACAGCTCTTTTCACCTCTTCTAAGCTTTCTAGAACCTTCTCAATTTCTCCTAATTCAATTCTGAATCCATTTATTTTTACTTGGAAATCAACTCTTCCAACGTATTTAATATGACCCTTTGAATTTCTCTTTACTAGATCTCCAGTTCTATACATAATGTCATTTGGATTATTACTAAAAATATCTTTTATAAATTTCTTTTTATTTTCCTTTTCATTATTCATATATCCTTTAGCAACACCTAATCCACCTATATATAGCTCTCCAATACTTTCCTCTGGAACTGGTTTAAAGTCTTCATCTAATATATAGAGCTCTGTATTATCTATTGGATATCCTATAGATACCTCATCCCCATGTTTTAATTGACATATAGATGACCATATTGTTGTTTCTGTAGGTCCATACATATTCCAAAGTTCATCACATAAAGTAGTAAGCTTTGCTGCCAATTCGTCTGTCAATGCTTCTCCACCACATAGAGCTTTTATATTTTTATGCTTGTCCCATCCAGCTGCTAAAAGCATTTGCCATGTTGCTGGAGTAGCCTGAAGAATGGTTGCATCTGAACTTTCAAATTTATCTAATAATGCTATACCATCTTTAGCCATATTTTCATCTAATATTTCAAGCTTTGCTCCTGAAATTAAAGGAAGATACATTTCAAGACCTGCTATATCAAAACATATAGTTGTTAATGCTAATAAATAATCATCCTTTGTACATCCAGGTTCTTTTCTCATTGATATTAAGAAATTACTAAGACCTTGATGTTTTACCATAATTCCCTTTGGTTTTCCTGTAGAGCCTGAGGTAAATATGACATAAGCTATATCTTCTTCATTTAAATCATCTAACTTATAATCTTCTATATCCTTATCTTCAAACTTATTTAATTCATCAACATTAGTAATTTTATTTGTAAAGTCTTCTATTCTTTCATTTAAATATCTTTTTGAAACTAAGAGCTTCATCTTACTTTCTTCAAACATGTATTCCAATCTATCTTTTGGATATTCAGGATCTAAAGGAATGTATGCCGCCCCTGCCATTTGCACTCCAATTAAAGCTATTATTAACTCTAATGAACGTTCTAAAAAGACTCCTACAAAGTCTCCCTTTTTTACATGATTTTTATTTAAATTCATAGCCAAACTTTTACTTTTATTATATAGTTCCCTATAAGTTAACTTATCTTCATGAAAAATTACTGCTGTTTTATCTGGATATTTTTTCACTTTTTCTTCAAATAAATCTACAAATGATTTAAAGTTTACTTCATTCTCAATATTATTTTTCGCATCTTTCTGCACCAAATTATCACCTAAAACTTCATTTATATATAATTTTTTTATATCATTTTCAACAAATGTTTCTAATATATTTTTGTATTCCAAAAGCATGTTATTTATTATTTCATCATCATATAAATTACTATTATATTTAAACCTTGCAGTTAACCCATTATTCTCATTTATAACTTCTAAAATTAAATTTCCTTCTCCAAGCTGATGAAATTTATTTAAAGGTTTTAAAAATACACTATCATTTTCATCCTGCATATAATTTTGAAAATAGAATGATGATTGAAATAACTCTAATGTCTGTCTCTTACTTCTATTATTAAATTCTCTTAAAAGCTTATAATATGGATAATTTCCATGTTCAAATCCTTCTAAGGCTATATCACTAATGCTTTTAATAAAGTCACTAACTACAACATTTTCCTTAATACTACTCTTAACTATTACAGTATTTATAAAATAACCAATTAAACTTTCAAATTCTCTGTCATCTCTTCTAAGAATAGGTGTCCCAATAAAAACTTCTTTTTGTTTCCCAAACTTTGAAAGCAAAATTGAATAAGCTGATATCATTATTGAAAATAAACTTACATGCATATTTACATTTAATTTTTTTAGCTTTTCAACTAGGGGTAGCTTTAAATTTATTAAAGCTACCTTAGTTTCATTTTCAGCTGAATAATCACACTTAGTACTTAACTGAAGTTTAGGTATGCCTCCCTTAACAGTATCTAACCAATATTCTAAATCCTCTTTAGCTTTATTACTTGATAAATAGTTTTTCTCCCATTTTATAAAATCCTTGTATGTCTTTTTACTGCTTACCAAATTTACTTTTCCATCATTTTTTAGCCCATAATATGTCTTTTTCAAATCACTTATAAATATTTCTGATGACATACCATCAAAAACTATATGGTGGAAATTAAGAAACAAAATTTTCTCTCCACCTTTAATATGAAAAATTACTGTTTTTATCAACGATCCATTTTCTAAGTCAAAAGGTTCCTTAATATTTCTCCATATTAATTCATCCACATCATCTTCACTTAAACCTTCAACATTAAATTCTTCAACTTTCAACCTATTTTCTGCACTTATTACTTGATACTGCTCTGACTCAGTATTCTTAATATTAGCTCTTAACATAGGATGAAAATCTACTAAGTATTGTAGTGATTTTTTCAATACTTCTATATCAATATCTTTTGATAAGAGTATTGCTCCTGGCGTATTATATGAAGTATCTGAATTATCCATATTATATACAGCTAATAATCCTTTTTGACCTTCTGAAAGTTCCATTTTTATTTCTTCAATTGAATTTTCTTCATTCTTAATTATGCTTAAAACCTCAGATCTAGAAATTTCACCTTTTAAAAACTTCTCATAAATTTCCCTTTTCATACTCCTTTCCCTCCTTATCTATAAATTGTAGAAGATCTTCCTTTACATTAATTGCATCTTCAATACTTATATTTTTCTCTTCTATAATTGAAAGTATTAAATTTTCCAAATAATATTTGTAATCATATTTTTCTTCTATTTCATGAGAAATAGTGTCCACATGATTATGAATATTTTCTTGTAAAAGTTTCTCTATAATTTTTGACATCTTATCTATTGAAAAATTATCAATAACTTGTTTTATTGACATTCTCACACCATATTTATCCTCAATTAAGTTAATAAATTTGTTTGTAAGTATTGAATTAACACCATAAAGGTCTAAGCTCTTTCTTTCATCAATTTTATTTACTTCTATACCTAGTAAATCACTCAAAATTACTTTTAATTCATATGCAATAGATTTATCCTCTTCCTTATATCTAACTACTTCTTCCTTATAAGTATTAGTATCATTAATCCAGTAGCTGCTTTCTTCAAATGGATATAATGGTATACTTATCAACTTATATTTTTTAGTATCTAAATATATATCATCTAATAATCTTCTTCCTTTTACCCAGCTGTCTGCTATATTATTTAAATCAAAATCATCAGCAATAGCTTCTTTTTCTTCATCATAAATATTTCCCTTGAAGATTCCTGTTTCTATCTTATTATTATTTAAATAAGAATTACATAATTCCATAAATTCCAATTTATTTTTAACAACAAATGCTACACGTTCTTCCATATATTCTTTTCTGTATAAGGTATAAGAAACATCATTTAAGGAAACATCAGCATTTTCTCCAAGATACTGAATTGTATTTCTTAATATAACTTTTAGTCTTTCCTCATCTTTTGCTGAAAAAGCTAGTAATACTTTAGAAGTCTTTTCTTGTACAACTTCATCTTTTTCATTATTCTTATATTCTTCTACAACTAATACACTATTCGTTCCACCAGCTCCTATTGAATCTATTGCAAATCTTAGTGGCTTATTTTCAGATCCTTCTTTTCTTTCTAAGTACTTCTGTACTTCTAAGCATGAATCAGCCAAATCAATATTAGGATTTAGTGGCTCACAATTTATTGAAGGTACTAACTGTTTATTTTTTAACTGTAGAATTACCTTTGTTAATTGCGATAATCCTGAAGCTGCTTCTAAGTGACCTATATTAGATTTTACAGAGCCAATAGCTAACTTCTTGCCTGTATCTTTAAGATTTTTAAAAACTTCTTTAAGTGCATCTATTTCTACCTGATCTGATACTTTAAGTCCATTTGCAGCTAATTCATAATATGAAATAGTATCTAAATCAATATCTGACTCTTTAAATGTATTTAATATCAATTCCTTTAAAGCCTTAGAGCTTGGTACTTTATAAGCACTAGTTTTACCACTATGATTTAATCCACTAGCTTTTATAACACAATAAATCTTATCATTATTCTTTTCAGCACTATTTAAAGCTGTTAATATAACAACCCCTGCTCCTTCTCCTGGAACATAGCCATCTCCATCTCCTAAACTCATACTTCTAGCTTTACTTCCAAGTAAATGTTCATTAGATAATCCTACATATTTATAAGGATGAAGAGTTAAATTTACTCCTCCTACAATTGCAATATCACATTCTCCCTTTTCTATACTTTCCTTTGCCATATGAACTGCTGATAATGATGATGAGCATGCAGTATCAATTGCCATACTTGGTCCATTAAGATTTAGTGCATAGGAAATTCTATTAGCAATTGACCAATAGGATACCCCTGATAATGTTGCTCCATATTCTCTATCTTTAGCTAGCCATGGATATTGTTGATACATAGTTCCAATGAACACACCAACTCTCTTTCCCTCTGCCTTTATTTCTTCTAATTTTCTCTTAGAATAGCCAGCATCTTCTAAAGCATGCCACGCTTCTTGTAACATTATTCTTTCTTGTGGGTCCATAAGTTCTGCTTCTTTAGGTGAAATATTAAAGAATAGTGAATCAAATTTATCTACGTCTTTAATAAATCCTCCCCATTTGCTACATACCTTGTTTTTATTTTCTTCATTATTATAGAAAGATTTATAGTCCCATCTTTCCTTAGGTATTTCTTCTATACAGTTTTTCCCATTCTTTAAGTTTTCCCAAAACTCTTCAATATTATCTGCCTTAGGATACCTTCCACTAATACCTATAACTGCTACTTGTTTTTCTTCTATTTTTTGTACAGACATAGTATTTTTAAACCTAGTATTTCCCTGAAGCTTCATATCCTTTATAACTGGTTTGGACTTTTGAACTTCTAACTTTTCTTTCTTTGTAGTATTTACAGGCTTTCTACTTAAAATATAATTACTTAACTCTAAAACATTAGAACTTTGTGCAAAAGCTGTTAGTAAATCATCATCTAATCTCTTACTTAATTCTCTTCCCATAGCTAATGTCATAACCGAATCTATTCCATACACAAAGAAGTCCTCTTTATCTCTTATTCTTGACACAGGTATCTTTGTTTCATCTGATATTACTTCCTTAATAATAGTTTTAATATCTTTTTTTATTTCTTCACTTACAACATTCTTTTCAGGTATACAGTAAGTATCCTCTTCAACACTCTCTTCATTATTTTCATAATACATATCTGATACCCATCTTCTTAGCTTTTCACCTTTACCATTTAGAACCATAACCCTATCCTTACCTGAAAGAATTATATCTTCAAAGGCTTTAACTCCTCTTAAAGTTTCAAGGGCCTTAACTCCCAGCATATCGAACATATTCTTCTTAATCTTTTCATCTATGTTCATACCTCCACTATTCCATAAAGGCCAATTTACAGATATAGATTTTCCAGTTCTTTCACCCTTCTTTACTTTTTCATTTCGTTCCTTCAAATAAGCATCAATAAATCCATTTGCAAAGGAATAATCAACTTGCCCAATATTACCTAAAACAGCTGCTATGGAAGAAAAACTTATTAAATAATCTAAATTTTCGTTTTTAGTAGCTATATCTAAATTTAATAATCCATTTATCTTTGGCGCTATTACTAAACTTAATTCTTCTTCTGTCTTATTTTTAATAAATGAGTCCCTTATTACTCCTGCCGAATGAATTATTCCATCAATTTTTCCATATTTACTTCTAATATCATGACATAAGTTTTCCACATCATTTAAATTACTGATATCAGCTTTAGAATAATGTACACCTTCTGATTTAATAGCTTGTATCTCTTTTAGCCTTGAACTACTAAGTTCAGATCTTCCAACAAGAATTACTGTGCAGTTTCCTTTTTCAGCTATATACTTAGCAAAGATTAATCCTAATCCCCCTGCTCCACCAGTAATAATGTATACTCCATTTTCCTTAAACAGATAATTTTCATTATTCTTTAATAAACTTGTTTCCGAATAATTTTTTATTAATCTCTTTTCACCTTCATAGACTATCTCTTCAATATCCTTATTAAATGTGAAAAGCTCATTAATTATTTCATTATCTATATTCTTATTTTCTATAAATGCTACTGTCTTATATAAATGTCTCTTATTTTCATTAATAACACTCTTCAAGAAAGAACTAGTAGCTGAACAATAGTATTTTGCATTTTTTCCTGTGAATGCGAACATTATTTTTAATTTATTTTGTATATTTGCTACTTTTTTACAGCATCTAAGTAGTTTAACCCCTAAGTTTTTCATTTCTGAACTTAAGCTTAAAGAAGAATTTTCTGAATAGTTATATATAATATGAGTTATGTTATTATCCTGCATTTTTTGAATCAACTCATTTTCAATATTATCTTCCAAATAAATAACTTTAGACTTAGGACTCTGTAATTCAATTAATGAATCTAAATTTTCAAGTTTCTTTCCTAGAACAACTATATCTCCAGTTTCTTCATTTGCCTTAGATAAACTAGATTCTATAAACTCTTCTTCATAGTAAATTACTTCATCATCATTTTCTCCCTTGGCTTTGTCTCCTATACTTTTTAATGCAAATCCCTTAATTTCAGCAAGAATATTTCCACTATAATCTGCCATATAAATAGTGTATTTTTCTTCTTCTTTCACAGCATACACTACACATTCTCTTGAAATATCTTTATATATAGTTAATTCATCTATTGAAAATGGTATATTAACAGCATCATCTTGATCTTGTAATACTTTTACTGTTTGGAAAGCTGCATCTAATATAAATGGATTTAACTTAACTTCTCCGTAATTATTATCTTCTGCCTTTATATTAGCAATAACTTCATTTGCATTTTTCTTTATGGATTTAATATTTCTGAAATTGCTACCATATTGAATTTTTGACTTTTCAAAATTATTATATAGACCAATTACATCAATGCTATCAATACATCTTTCCTCAATGCTATTTAAATCAATATGAGGAGAACTAATTTCCTTATCAGCATAATTTAATGTTCCTACTGAATAAATTAAATTTTCATTTTCCTTTGAGTAAACTTCATATTTAATAGTATCTTTATCCACAAGAAGTTTAATTTCTACATTTTCGCTCTTTTCATTAACATTTAATTCATTTAGCCAATATATATCTTTAACTTTTATAACAGTTTGAATATCATTACATAACTCACCAGCTTCTCTAGCCATCTCAATTAATGCTGCTCCTGGTACTATAACCTTATTATTTACCTTATGCCCTATGAC
Source organism: Clostridium sp. DSM 8431 (assembly GCF_900116755.1). GTDB lineage: Bacteria > Bacillota > Clostridia > Clostridiales > Clostridiaceae > Clostridium. The sequence goes on along the minus strand of NZ_FPBY01000002.1, from coordinate 13,632 downwards.
AAATGAATCATTTTTATCAAACTTCTTAATATACGCTTGTTTATATATAGTAGAAATATTAGTATCAATTAATGCATTAAGAGATTTTTGTTTATATTCTTCATTATTATTTTCCTTTTTAGCAATCCAATATCTTTCTTTTTTAAACGGATATGTTGGCATTGGAATACAATAAGCATCTTTAGCATCATAAACTTTTCTCCAATCTACATCTGCACCTAATACCCATGCCTTAGCTATTTTGTAAAGGCTTCCATCCTTATGCCATTTCCTAAAGATATCTTCTATTGCAAAATCATCCTGCATCATTTTTAAGAACTCAGACTTTTCATATATACTTCCCGTGAAGATATTGTCATCATCAACTTCATTTATATATTTCTCAAGTTTTAAAGCTAAGTCTTTAACATCTTCAGCTATTATTGATAGTCTCTCAGACATTGATTCTCTACCAACCTGCATAGTATAAGTAATATTAGTCAAACTTAATAAATCATTATTACTTTCTTCTGAAACTACTTGTTTGATTTCCTCTTCATATCCACCAATCTGATTAATTATTATTGATTTTAAATCTTCTAATATCATATCACTAAAATTATGAATAGGACTTATATTTAAGCTATAATTTGAATTTATTTTTTCTACAAAATACTGTAGATCAGTTTTACTTGAGAAATACTCCTCTAGTTTTTCTTCACTATTTATAAATTCATAAGGTATTCCTACTATTTCAAATATTAATTTTTTCAAATCACCTACTAAATCTTTAGGTAACTTTTTAGAAGGTATAGTCTTTAAATTAGTGTCTTCTAAGAATATTTTTATCTTTTTAGCATAAGCCTTTAAATCTTCCTTATCCTTAGCACTTAATACAAATATCTTTTCTCCTATATTCTTATTGTTTATAACAATATCTTTATTTTCATGCTCTTCAACTACTACAAATGCATTAGAACCACCAGCACCAAAAGAACTTATAGAAGCTCTTCTTGGAGTTCCATAACTAGTTTCCCATTTAGTTAAATCTCTTTGTACATAAACAGGTGAATTTTTAAAATCTATCTTATCATTTAAAACATCTGCATGAATTGATGGAACAATCATTTTATTTTTAAATTGTAATAATACCTTTGTTAATGCAGCTATTCCTGCTGCTGCCTCTAAGTGTCCCACATTAGATTTAACAGAACCAATAGGACAGAACTGTTTATCCTTTGTAAACTTCTTAAATGCTTTTGATATACCACTTATTTCTATAGGATCACCTAGAGCCGTTCCTGTTCCATGAGCCTCAACATAGGATATTGTTTTTGGATCAATATTTGATTCTTCAAAACATTTTTCTATTAATTTAGACTGTGCCACTGGGCTAGGTACTGTATATCCATTTGTTTTCCCACCATGATTAATACTATATCCATCAATAACTCCATAGATATAATCCTTATCTCTCACAGCATCCTTTAAAGGCTTTAATAATACTGCTCCAACTCCTTCTCCTGGAACATATCCATCTCCACCTTGTCCAAAACTTCTACATCTTCCATCTGTTGAAGCAAATTTTCCTTGGCTTAATAGGAAATATTTATTGGGATGGCTCATTACATTTACACCACCACAAAGGGCATAGTCAATTTCGCCTCTCTTTAAAGCATCACAGGCTAATTTCATAGCTGTTAAAGATGATGAACACATTGTATCTACTGACATACTTGGTCCTTTAAAGTTAAAGGTATATGAAACTCTATTAGCTACTGATGCATAACTTGATGTAGGCTTTTCCTTTAAGTTTTCATTAACACCATACAATTGATATTGTCCCCACATTACTCCAACATAAACTCCAACATTATGATTTGAAAGTTCAGTTCTTGTATGTCCAGATGTTTCTATTGTTTCCCATGCAGTTTCTAAGAATAATCTTTCTTGAGGGTCTATTATCTCTGCTTCTTTAGGAGATATATTAAAGAATAATGGATCAAATTTATCTATTCCAGATAAAAATCCTCCCCATTTGCTATACACAGTTCCTAGTTTGTTTTTATCACTGTCAAAATACTTTCTATAATCCCATCTATCCCTTGGTATTTCAGTAATACAATCCTTGCCTTCCATAAGATTATTCCAGAACTCTTTTAAATCATCTGCCATAGGATACTTACCACTTAATCCTATAATAGCTATCTTATCATCAACCTGTTCTACCATCTTTTTATCTGCATGTACTGGTTCATAATGTTCTGCAGGTTGACTTACAACAACCTCTTGCATCACTTCTTCTTGAATTGGAGTATCTTTTATGCCAATAATATCTGCCATCTCTTCTTTATGATTATCTATAAAATATTTTGTTAATTCTCTAATATTATTAAATTCAAAGAAAATAGTCTTTGATATTTCACCTAAATTACTTTCAATTTCATCTAACATATCAATAATCATCAATGAATTAATACCATATTCATCAAATTCTTTATCTACATCTATATCTTTTCCTCTCATTCCTATCTGTTTTCCAAATAGTTCACAAAGATATTCTTCAATCTTCTTTTCAAAATGAGAATTAACATTTATAGTTGAAATTTGTTTACTTCCTTCAAAGTCACCTTTAACTTCATTATGCTTATCTATCATTTTTAGTAACAGCTTCTCTTTACCTACCAAAACAGTTACATTTGAATAAGAACTTAACAATACATTTTCCATAGCATTAATTCCATCTGTATTGCTAAGAGAAGTCATTCCTTTTTCTTTTAATAATTTATCCTGTATCTTATCCTCAATCTGCATACCGCCGTTTTTCCACAAAGGCCAATTTATTGATACAGCTTTACCAAATCTATTTCCTCTTTCTGTTTCTAAGTTCCTATTAACACAGAAATCATCCATAAAACTATTTGCATAAGCATAATCACTTTGTCCAACATTTCCTAAAACCGATGTTATAGAAGAAAATACTACAAAGTATTTTAGCTTATCACCTTGAGTTAATTTATCTAAGTTTAAAACTCCATCTATTTTGGGTCTCAATACCTTTTTAAATTCATCACTGCTCTTCTTCAATATAAAATTATCTTTAATTATTCCTGCGCAATGTACTACCCCTTGAATTTCACCAAAAATGTTTCTTCCTATTTCTAATGCCTTATTTAATTCATCATATTTAGAAATATCTGCTTGTACATATTCAACATTCTTATTTATAGCTTTTAGTTCTTGTAGTATTTTTATTCTTTCTTCGCTTAACTTTGAATGACCAATTAATAGAACACTAACATCTTTTTTAGCTAATAAATATTTTGTTAATATTAAGCCAACTCCTCCAAATCCTCCTGTAATTACATGTAATCCTGAATAAGATATATTGTTAGATGATTCCACACTGATTTTTTCTAGCTTTTCTATATATCTCTTGCCTGATTTATACTTAACTATTTGTGGATTAAGCTCATCTAAAAGTTCATTTTTTAGTAATTCTAAATATGACTTATCTTTAACTTCATCTAACTCTACGCTTCTAAAATTAAAGTTTGGTTTTTCTAACTTGATAGTCTTTACTAAACCATCCACTGCTGCATAATATGAACTTAAAGCAGTATTTTCATTTAAATAAGAATATACTAGTTTAATTTCTTCATTAGAATTTAATTCACTAATCATTGCTTTTGCTAAATAGAACAATGACATACCGCTTATATCTTCAGGACTATTACTTCTAAGTGTGTTGTTGCAAGCATCTATAGCCCATAAATGAAGTATTTGAATTGGCTTAGATAAATCTAATTCTAAATTTTTAAATAGATTTACATAATCTTCTTCTTTTTCAACTTCAAATATATTTTCTGAAACTTTTTTATATCCATTACCAAATCTAATAATTTTAACATTATCACTAAATGAACTTAAACTACTTTCATCTAAAGTATTTGAGAAAACAATTGTATTTTTAGTTCCCTCAATACCTACTTTTAAATCTTTAGGTATTAAACTTTTTTGTAAGTACAATACATTATCATTTTTAGCTGTCCCTCTTATTGCTAATCCCTCTACACTGCATATTAATTCATCCTTTGAATTTTCTATATATACATTAACCTTAATTAGATTTATATCTTCTTTTATAAATTCAATATAGGCACAACATTTATTTTCAAATGGTCTAAATATATTGATTTTATCTAAACCAAAAGGAAGATAAGTTACATTTTCACTTTCATTTAACATGGATGCTGTAACTGAATGAAAGGCACCATCTAATAACTGAGGAATTACTAAACTTTCATTTTCATCATAATTAGTATCTAGTTCTAAATATGAAATTAACTTTCTATTTCCTTTTAAAATACGCTTTACTGTTCTATAAGTTTCTCCATAGTTTAATCCAGTTTTTCTGTAATAATCATAAAGTTCTTCACCTTGAACTAAAACATTACAATCACTAAATCTATCCTTAACACTAGAACCATAATTATTCTCTATGCCTTTTAGTTCTAATTCTCCAGTACATAGCTCTATGGTATTTTGCATATTACTTCTAGCTGTAAGTGAAAATTTATTTTTATCTGGTGATATTCTTAAATCAATATCTTTTTCTTCACTATCAAACTCTAGCATATTCTTCCACAAAATTGATTTCAAAGTCTTTACATCACCTTTAAAATGTGCTACTAACTTATCAAATAAAATCTTAATTTGTGCTGCTCCTGCTAATACCGGCATATTATTAATAACATGATCATTAATAAATTCATTATTTCTTTTTAATTTTATCTGTAAAATATCTTCTTTCTTACTTACCCAAAATTTCTCTTTCTTAAAGGAATATGTTGGCATAGATATTACCTTATTATCACTATTTGCATAATACTTCTTCCAATTAATATCTTCTCCCAAAATATAATTTACAGACATACTTCTTAATACATCTAAGCAAGATTCATCTCTTTTAAATACTTCATCAGTAAAACTTTCTATATCATTAAAATCTCTTTTAACTAAGTTATTCACTCCACTTAAATTAGAAAATCTAAATGAGTTATCACCATCATTAATTGAATAATCAAGCTTCTTAATTAAATCTTCAATACTTGATACTATAAAGGCTAATTTATACTTAAAATGACTTCTTCCTTTTTGAAGAGTATAAGTAACATCATGAATTGATAAATCTTCTTTATTTTCTCTTAACCAAACTTTTAAATCTTCAACTTTATTCAAAAGACTTTCCTTTGACTTGGCTGATATAGGGATTAAATAATATTTGTTTTCAGAGTTATAAACATTTTTATCTTCTGCCCATTCACTAACTACTACATGACAATTAGTACCGCTAAGCCCAAAAGAATTTATTGCTGCAACCCTCGGTTTATTCCATTCCTTTAGATGTTCACTTATAACAAAGGGACTATTTTTTATATCTAAATGTTCATTAAGCTGATTATAATTTAAAGTTGGAGCTATCTGGCCATGCTTCATTGATAATACAATCTTTATTAAACCAACCACTCCTGAACTTGCTACAGTATGCCCAATATTAGTTTTTACTGAGGCTAATGAACAATAATTATTTTCTTTAGAATAAAGTCTAAAGGCCTTAGTTAAAGCATTTATTTCAATTGGATCCCCTAATTTAGTTCCAGTTCCATGACATTCAACATAAGTTATGTCCTTAGGGTTTATAGAGGACTTTTCATAAGTTTCTTTTAATAATCTAAATTGAGATATTGTACTTGGCGCTGTAATGCCATTTGTTTTTCCATCCTGATTAACTCCTGAAGCTGATATGACTGCATAAATCCTGTCCCTATCCTTTATGGCCTTATCAAGTCTTTTTAAAACAACAACGCCAATAGCTTCCCCCAAAGCTATTCCATCCGCTTCATTATCAAAGGTCTTACACTTTCCATCCTTAGATAATAAACCTAGCTTTGAAGATCTTATAAATTCTTCTGGAGAGCACATTAATGAGACTCCACCAGCTAACGCCATTTCACATTCTTCATTTTTTAAACTACTACATGCTTCATGAATTGCTACTAAAGATGAAGAACATGCTGTATCTATAGCTAGACATGGACCTTTTAGATTTAAATAATAAGCTATACGTGCTGGAAGAATGGACAAATCACATCCTAATGCTGTATATAAATCTACTGGAATATTATTTTCTTTAATTAAGTTATCATAGTCGCCTTTTCTAGCTCCTAAATATATTCCTATAGACTTGTCACTTAAATCTTTATCTTGATACCCTGAATCTTCTATTGATTTCCAAGCCTCTTCTAATAACAATCTTTGTTGAGGGTCCATATACATAGCTTCTCTTGGTGATATGTTAAAAAATTCTGGTTCAAATTCATCTATACCATCTACAAATCCTCCCCATCTACTTATTGTCTTAAATGGGACTTTAGAATTGCTATCAAAATAATCATCAATATTCCATCTCTCTTTTGGAACTTCTGTAACCGAACTTATTCCCTGCTTTAAATTATCCCAGAACTCATCAACATTCTTAGCTCCTGGAAATCTTCCTGATATTCCGATTATAGCAACTTTATCTTTTAAGTTTTCATCACTACAATTTTCAAGATTACTATCAGCTTCATTATTTACAGATTCATGGTGAGCTTCTAATCTATTTTCTTCTAATATATAACCTGCCAGTCTCTTTATAGTGCAGTAATCAAATAAATCTGACACATTTATTTTCAAATTATATTTTTTATTTATACTATTTAAGAAATCTACTAAGGTTAATGAATCAAATCCAACAGACTTAAACTCACTATTAACATTAATATCTTCACATTGAATTCCTAATACATCTGCAGCTATATTAAGTAATACATTTTCTAATTCATCCTGTGAAATTTCTGATTTATTATGAACATCCTTTTTATTTTTTAAATTGCTAGTACTTTTAATTAATGACTGTCTATCAATCTTTCCATTTGGAAGTCTTGGTAAGTCTTTAACTTCTATTATTTGAGATGGAACCATATAATAAGGTAATTTACTTTCTATAAAGGCTCTTAGCTCATCAATACTAGATTTACTGCTTTCCTTTTTTACTATATAGGCAAAAAGCTTCTTTACCCCTTCTCTTATTTCCTTAGCCAAGATACAACATTCACTTACATTTTCATTTTCTAATATCACTTTTTCAATAGCTTCAATTTCCATTCGTATTCCATTAATTTTAACTTGCAAATCTTTTCTTCCTAGAATCTCAAATTCACCATTTTTATTATATCTAGCTAAATCTTCAGTATTATATATTCTGCTGCTTCCATTAGGAAAAGGATTTTTTATAAATTTTCTTTTAGTTTCCTCAGGAAGATTTAAATACTCTACTGCTAAGGATATTCCTCCTATATATAATTCTCCTTCTTCATTAGCCTTGCATGGTTTCAAATTATCATCTAAAACATAAGCTTGTATATTATCTATAGGCTTGAACTTAGGTAAAGCATTTTGATTACAATCAAAATTTCTTGTATCAAAGTACAATACTCCATTCATTTCTGTTGAACCATAATCATTTAATAATACAGCTTCAGGAAGATACTTTTTAAATTTTTTTAGTAAATCTAATGAAAGAGGCTCTCCAGCTGTAATTAATAACTTTATATTTTTTAAACTTTCTATTCCTTCACTAGACTCTATCATTCTTTTGAGTAATGATGGAACTAATAGCAAATGGCTTACTTTATTTTTCTTTAAAGCTTCAATTAATCTTAAAGGATCTTTTACTAATAAGCTATCAAGTATTACAGTTGTCATACCCTTTAACAATCCTCCTAGGAACTCCCACATAGAAGGCATAAAATTCACATTAGTACGCTGACAAGCTATATCTTCTTCACCAAAACTATAATTATTCCATACCCATGTAAAACGATTTAAAAGTTGATATTGCTTATGTACAACTCCCTTAGGGTTACCTGTTGAACCAGATGTATACATTATTAAAGCTATATTTTCTAGTGAACTTCTATCCTCTGCTAACTCTTTATAATCTTCAGTATTACTTAAATCTATACTATCTAGTAAAGAACTTTCTAATTCTTTATCTACCAATTTTGATTTATCTAATTTTGAAGTTTTTAAAATCAACTTAATATCAGCTTCTTTAACTATGCGGTTAATATGAGTATCTGGATATGATATATCTAATGGGACATAAACATTTCCAGTTTTGAATACTGCAAGCATATATACTAATGTATATAGATTTCTTTCTCCATAAACTCCAATCTTAACTTGTTCATCAAAACATAAGTCTTCTATTTTCTTAGCAACATTATCTACTAATATAAATAATTCTTTATAAGTTAACTTTATAGTTTTATTTACACTATCATAGATAACCGCTAACTTAGATGGAGTTTTCTCTGTTTGTTCTGCAAACATACTATATAGCGTATGATTAAACTTTTGGTATACGTTATTCATAAAATCATTTTCTCCCATATTCTTTCCCCCCATTACCACCATGACAGTACTAAGTCATACTCCCAAATAGTGATTGAATTTTACACCTGAAATTCATCTGGTATTCTATTTAATCTCATTGCAATAAAATATCCTGATCCACCTACTATATTTGCTGAGTGTGGTAATCCTTTAGGTATCCAAATACTAGTGTTAGATTTTATCCTATACTCTTCATCCCCAAGTTGAATTAAATATTCCATATCATTATCTTCACAAATAATAATATTTAATTCATCTACATCATGTGTATGTAATTCTGTGTACTTATCTACATCTTCTGCATTAACTACTTTATGAATAGCTAGATGAAATGGGAACCCTTCAGCAAAATATCTTTCTATGCAGGATACATCCTCATGAAAATCAACACTTGCTAATGGTTGTTTTATATTATTAATTATTAAATGTTCATATTTTCTTGTCATAATACTTCCCCCTAAAGATTTAATATTATGCTGTGTTTATACTATATAAACACAGCATCTATCTAATTTAACTAGAATTTATTTCATACTTGAAATTTTATTATTCAATACTTTTAGCTCTTTAATTGCATAATAAGCAGTTATTACTGCTGCTAAAACTTCTGCAATAGGACCAGAATACAATACTCCTTCTATTCCAAAAAATCTTGGTAATATAATCATTAATGGTATTATGAATATTGCTTGTCTAGATAATGATAGTAATGAAGCTTTTAATGCTTTACCAGTTGCTTGAAAATATGTGGAAGAAATTAATTGAAAACCTATTAAAAATGATCCACATAAGAAAATTCTAAAACACATTACTGCAAATTCATTATATAGCGCCTGTTCTTGTCCAAATATTCTTATTATTAATCCAGGTATTAACATAAACATTAAGAATGATACTGTAGAAACAAATGTTGCTACTAAAGTCGATACTACATAAGTACTTTTTACTCTGTCATATCTTCTAGCACCATAGTTGAAACCTAATATTGGCTGCATTCCTATAGAAATTCCAATAATTATGGCTAATAAAAGTTGATTTACCTTCATTACTATTCCTAAAGCTGAAAGAGGTATTTCGCTTCCAAATTGAGACATTGCTCCATAATATTTTACTGAGTTATTCATTACTATTTGTAATAACATTACTGATACTTGAGTTATAAATCCTGAAGCTCCTAATGCACATATTGTCTTACAAACTTTTGATTCTAATTTTAAATCTTTAGCTGTAAATTTGATATTTTGGAATTTTTTTAAGTAGCTTAAACCCATTATGGTTGATATTACCTGACCTATTACAGTTGCTATTGCAGCACCTTCAACATTCATATCAAGTTTAAGTACAAATAATGCATCTAAAACTATATTAAGTACTGCTCCAACTATCATAATAAACATTGAAAACTCTGGTTTTCCATCAGCACGAATAATAGAACTTAAAACAGTTGAAAGTACTAAAAACGGCTGTCCTATAATGATTATGGATGTATATCTAACAGCATGATCCATAATAACTTCAGTAGCACCAAAGGCATATAATAATGATTTCAAAAATACAAAGGATATAACTGACATAACTATCCCCACTATAATTGAAAGAATAATTGCATTTCCAACATCCTTTTTTACAGCTTCTTTATCATTATTACCAAGGTCTAAACTAAACTTAGCACTACATCCATTACCAATAAGTAATGAAACACCTATAACTAATGTAACCAATGGAAAGGCAACATTTGTTGTGGCATTTCCTAAATACCCTACCTTATTACCAATGAAAATTTGGTCAACTATATTGTATAAAGCATCTACAACCATAGATATTACGCATGGTATTGAAAACTTCATTATTAACTTTAATATAGGTTCCTTTATAAACATGTTATTCTCTAATTCATTTACACTTACACTCGAATTTTGTTCCATTTTATATTCTCCTATTCCTATTATTCTGTTAATACTTGTACGACTTTTTTAATTTTAAATCCATATACTCCCTAGCATCATGCATTAAAATTTCTGCTATTTTAGTGATGCTTCTATTTCTCCAATTTTCCATTTCACCTCCATTGCAATATTTATTAAATGCTCCAAGGGCAGGACTACAATAAATTGAAAAATTCATTTTTTCTTCTTCCAGTCCTTCTTGTCCATAAGAAGCAGCTTCTATTAGATATTGTTTGAAAACTAATGCCATTTTCTTCTTTTCATCTTTTTCAATAATATCTATCTTTTCTATTGGTTCATTTCTTTTACATTCCTCATAATATTCATCAAAAGTTTTTCTAAAATAATTCTTTTCTATATGTTCTCTTAACTTTTTATCTATTTGATAATATGAATTATAATACCTATATAAGTCATAAAGCTTATTAGCTCTTGAAGGAAACATTACTCCTCTCTTTAAAACTGGTATCTTTGCTCCAATTTCAAAGTTATCTGCATCAGGAACATAAATAGTATCTTCAATACCAGCCTGCTGTAATAAATCTTTAGTTAAATCACTTAAAGAAGATTCTATAGAGCATTGATTAATAGAATCAGTAACTATATAGTCAGCACCTAATAAAAACATAATTGCAACTGATTCTGGAGTTCCAATATCTCCTGCAACTCCAATATAAATATTATTATCATATCCTTGCTCTTTAACTTTAGAATCTCTTATGTTTATAGCCGTTGGTAAAACATTCAAAATATTACTTTTATACATATTACCGCCAGATTCACAACTTATCGTTAATGCATCGATGACAGAAACATTTTTTAATAATCTTTTTTCTGCATCAGTTATTAACCTTTCTTTAGTTAAAGATTCTAGCACTTCTTCTGAAGCAGGTTCCATCAATTGCTCCAAATCATTTAATCTGTCAGTCTTTAAGAAAATCTTATTATTACAAATAACTTTATTATTCTTATACTTAAGATTATTAAATTTATATCTTATAATATATTTAGGTATATAATGATAACCGCATAACTCTATGTTTTTTACATCATATTCAAAACACAAATCCACTACTTTTGATGCCAATTCTGTATCTAGTGGATCATAAGTAATATTTACTCCAAAAGCTTCTCCATTAGTTAAATGTTTCTTTATATAAACAATACTTTCTCTAATTTTTTCTATATTCATTCTTTTTGTACCTAAAAATGACAGTATATTATGTTTTCCACATTTAACAACCATCTCTTTAGAAGTAATTCCTCTTTCTATACCACCTACTAAATATGGATACTTTAAATCATATTCAATATTAAACTTAGTATTTATAGACTTCTTACCAGTATTAGTTTCTTTATATATAGTAAAATCATTTTCACTTTCTATTCTCTTAGTTAATGATGTTAATACTTTACCTGGACCTGTTTGAATTATTTCATTAACTCCCCTGCTTAATAAATATTTAATAGTATCATTCCATCTAACATGTGAATACATTTGTAGTTCAATACCTTTATATATCTCATCAGCTTTATACACTTCACCTGTCACATTAGAAATAACTTTAATATCAAATTCATTCAACTTAAATTCGTGCAAATATTCTGCAAATTTCTTTGCCTGTTCTTCCATGTATCTAGAATGAAAAGCTCCACTTACATTTAATATCACATATTTCAATGCACCTTTAGCCTCAAAATATGCCTTTGCATTTTCAATATCATTTTTGGGACCAGCTATAACAATCTGTGTTTTAGAATTATGATTAGCTATATCTAAACCTCTAAGATTATTTTCATCAATAACATTTCTTATCTGCTCAATTTCCAGCCCTATAACAGCAGCCATAGCTCCATCCTTTACCTGGCTCATGAGCTCTCCTCTTTTTTTCACTAGTTTTAATCCTGTTGCAAAATCAAATACTCCAGCAGCAAATAAAGCATTAAATTCTCCTAAGCTATGTCCAGCCACATAATCCGGTTTTTTTCCTGTTTCCTTAATTCTTTTTAAATAATACATAGCATTTACCACATATAACGCTGGCTGAGTATATCTAGTATTATTTAATACATTATTCGGATTATTTAAACATAATTCTTTAATAGAATATCCTAAAATACTCTCTGCTTCTTCTGTTAATTCCTTAAATTCATCAAATAACTCAGCTCCCATTCCTTTAAACTGAGAGCCTTGTCCTGGAAATACGCAAGCAAACATATACTACCCCCCTAAAATATAAGTTCTAAAAATTAATGATTAGCCTATTTATTTAATACATTTTATAACATATATGTGACAATTATATCATTTTTTTGCTCTTTTGTTAATATATGTTTGATTTTTTTATATTTTGTGTTTTGTTTTAACTTTTTGGTTTTTTCTTTTTTGATATTATTTTTCCGATAAATGAATCCTACTTTTATACTAGATTTAATCTTAAAACTTCACAGAAATATATTTACTCTTCGTCTATTTGTTCTTAACTCTTATACTACAACTAGAGTCTAAAAAATAAATTTAGCACTTAATAAATCTAATTAATATACTATAAGTTACAGTCCAAATTTTATATTTGACCACTGGAACTTACTCAGCGAATGCAGTGAGCCCTAAGTTTCCTTATAACAAAACTTAAAAGGAGTATTTTTATGTGTACTAGCATTACACTTACTACAAATAATAATGATGTAATCCTTGGAAGAACCCTTGACTGGATGTACTCAGGAAAGCCTCTACTGAATCAGAAGGAATACGTGATACTTATAAAGTTTTAGAGAATATGGCCGCAAAGGATGAAGTTCTTTTAAATTCTGAAACTCCTGAATTTCCTAACTGTTATACCTTATATTAAAAAGAAAAATTCAATTCAATTTACTCAAAAACAACACCTATATTTTCGAGGGCACTGAAAAAGTGCCCTTCGGAAAATTAAGGGGCTGTAAAAAAAGTCCTAAAAATCAAACGACCATACTAGCTCAAAAGCTTGTATGGTTGTTTTTTTCATATACTTATATTTTTTCATCTTTAATTTTTAAAAATGGGTTCACTTAATAAACGTCTCGTTATAAATAAAAAAATTAAAGTAATTTTTATGCAACGAGCATTTCACGGTTTAATTTATTATTATATTTATAAAGATTATAACCACAAGAAATCAATGTGAGCTCAAGAATTACATTATCAAGTCCTCGTCTAAACAACCTT
>NZ_FPBY01000328.1 GCF_900116755.1 Clostridium sp. DSM 8431 | reverse complement strand
TCATATCTTTATTATAACTCTTTTTGAGAAATATCCACTTTTAACTTGTACTATTTATATTCTAGCTCCAATTAGTTAGGTTTAATGATACTTTTTTCTCTAAAGTTTTTTTAAGACCTTTTTTAGTAAATAAATTATTTAATGAATCAAAGTCTTCAAAATTCTCGTTATAAGTATATAAAAGTATGCTGTAATTATCATCATTTTTAGTGATTATATACCCATCATCTTGAGCAACAATATCCTTTGATAGTTTACTTAATAAATAATAAGCATAATAGGATGGTTTTCTTATAGAAATATCATTTATAAGCCCTGGAGCACCTATAAAAACTTCATTAGTAAGATGAGTTTCTTTTTCTAAAACATCAAAAGCTTTAAGAGTATTCATCATCTTATTTTTGTTAGTTACTTCATTATGTATAATAAGTGGAAGCATATATGCAGTATCATATATAGGATCTAAAGTATTGTTTGGAATATATTCCTCAGTTAAAATTTCTAATTCAAGATTATTATTTATAAAATCTATTAACATTTCTTTAATTTCTTTAGTTAATTCTGTTGATAACTGGAATTTAATTGTTGATAAATAATAGTATTCTATATCTTTAAAGTAAGAATAGAAGCTTTCTAAGGCATTTTTATAATCTTCAAAACTAAAAGAAGTATTGTCTAAAACAATTAAAGGTTTAAGTTCAATATACTCTAAAAATTCTAAAACACTTCTTGCTCTATTCCAGTTAAAGAAATTGTTATTTCTAAATACTCCCATATCTTTACTGAAGAAGTTTTCTAATCTACCATAATCAAAATTTATCTCTTCTTGAAGCTCTTCTAAAATATCTTTGTTATCTTCTATTAGTAAATCAAAAGCATCTCCAATAGATAATATATCTCTAAAGTGCATATCAAATTTATGAGATACATTTCCCATGTCCACATGAATGTTCCACAATTTATTTTCGTAATTAAAACGCTTGTAATCTTCAAGAAGATAAGAAATTTTTTCTATAGCTTGAGATAAATCTAAGTTGTTAAATTTTTTTATGTGCTCATATTCTTTT
>NZ_FPBY01000120.1 GCF_900116755.1 Clostridium sp. DSM 8431 | reverse complement strand
CAATACTTAGGGATAAAAAGCCCTTTGAATTACGATTACCTGAAGTACATAAAAAATTATATTTAAATAGTAATTTACACGAAGTAATATAACATATAATTTAAAACTCACTCTTGTCCATTATTCGTAAAATAGTAATGGTTTATTAAGTGTACCCTTTTTTAAAAAATTACTTTTTAAAATTTTTTATTTTTTTGTATAACTGGTCTATGCATTTAAAAAAATAAAGGCTCTTTTTAAAACCTTTTTTTGTAAACATAATTCTGTTATATAGAAGTATCTTTAAAATCAGATAAGGCTTCTTTGTCAGAAAATATAAATATTTATTCCATATATCAAATTCATAATAACACAGTTGAATAATATTGTAAATTAAGTTATTATTTCATATTATTTTATATTAATAATGTATTTACATTTATTACAATAAAAAGTATACTTTAGTTACTATATATAATGAAGGAGAAGATATGCACATGAGAAGAGAAATTGATAGATATTTTACAGAATATTTAACATCTATAGAAAAAACTAAAGATTATATTAGTGATGATAATAAAATAGTAATAGAGCTAGATAATGAAACAATAGAGAACATAATAAATAATGAAAAAAACACCTTTATCTCAAGTATCTATTCTTATGATTCTTTTTTTAAGACTATGCCTTCTGAAAATGCTTATACAGTTCTTACAAATAAACGTAAACCTAAATGTATAATAAAAACTTTAAAGGTTGAAACTATAAAATTCGAAGATATTACTGAAGATAATATTAACTTAGAAAACAATTATTTGAGCATAGATGAGTGGAAACAAAAGCATATTGGAATTTTTGAAGAAGAATGTAGAGAAGCATTTAGAGTATTTAATCCTAATGTACCAATAGTAATTGAAACCTTTGAACTTGTTTATATCTAAAATGCTAAAATAGGCTGGTACCAAAAGAAATTTTGATACCAGCCTATTTTATTATTCTATTTCACAATGCATATGTTCATCAGCTTCATCCCATTTAACAAGATATCCTTCACCCTTAGAACAGAATATTGAAGTAGATGTATACTCAATATCAGCATCCTTATTATAGTTAATTTCTTCAATTACTTCTGAAGTATTGTGACATTCATCATAACCATCATACATTAAGCTTATTGTTCCCTTACCCTTTGTAAAGGCAGTTATTTCTGATGGGTATTCCATAAGTGTTTTTACAGGGCCTCTTCCATATATAAAGGCTCTATCATTATTGATTTCTGCAGGTTCAAACTCACCAGAGAATTTTTGAATATCTGAAAGAACTCTTCCTAAATATTCAGAAGGCACATTTATTCTAAATCTATAGTAAGGTTCTAAAAGTACATTTTCTGCCTTTTCAAGACCTTGTCTTAAAGCTCTAAAAGTGGCTTCTCTAAAATCTCCTCCACTAGTATGCTTTAAATGTTCCCTTCCTGTTAATAAAGTTATCTTAAGATCTGTTACAGGTGATCCTGTTAAAAGACCATGATGTTCTCTTTCAAAAATATGAGTTTTAATTAAGTTTTGATGCCCTATAGTTAAATTATCTACATGACATTTACTTTCAAAGGATATACCACTATTTCTTTCTCCTTCTTCAAGCTTTAAATGAACTTCTGCATAATGTCTTAAAGGTTCAAAATGTCCAGATCCAAGAACACTTCCTCTTATAGTTTCCTTATATAAAATCTTACATGGTCCAAAGTCTACATCAAGATTAAATCTTCTTTCTATTTCTTCCTTAAGAACTTCTAACTGAATTTTTCCCATAATTGCTATTTGAAGCTCCTCTAGCTTTTCACTATATTGAACATTTAAAGCTGGGTCTTCATCTTCTAAAAGTTTAAATATCCTGTATACTTCCTTTATATTAGTGCTTTCATCAAAAATAACACTACTCATAAGAGAAGGTTGCATTTGAAAATCAACTTTATCATCCATGCCAATAGCATCTCCACATTTTCCAATAAAAAGTCCTATAGCTGCAAAATTATCTCCTGCTTCAATTTTATCAACAGTTTTAAATTTATTTCCATTATATATTCTTAACTCGTTAATCTTTGCTTTCTCACCATTTATAGTTATTTCTTCTTTAGTTTTAAGACTTCCTTCTAAAGCTTTTATAAAAACTACTCTATTACCTTTTTCATCATGTCTTACCTTGTAAATGCGGCCTTTAAAATCCTTTGAATCCGTATTATATTTAGTTTCAGTAAGTTCATCAAAAATCTTTAAAAATTCATTTATACCAATATCCTGAAGGGCTGACCCCTCCATACATGGAAAGGCTAAAGAATTCATTACTTCTTTTCTTAAAGTTTCTAAAACATCTTCTTTAGTAACTTCACCTTCAAAGTACTTACTTAAAAGTTCTTCATCTCTTTCTGAAGTAAACTCTATTATTTCCTCCTTTGAAAGATAATCTCCTTCTAAAAATACAGCGTCCTTTGTAAAGTTATCTTGAATTTCCTTTAAAACTCTATGTCTATCATAACCTTCTCTATCACATTTATTTATAAAGAAAAATACTGGCTTGTTATAATGCCTTAAAAGGTTCCATACTGTTTCTGTATGAGACTGTATTCCTTCTACTCCACTTACTATTAAAATAGCTGCATCTAAAGATTCAATTATTCTTTCCATTTCACAAGAAAAATCTACATGTCCAGGAGTATCAATTAAAAAGTACTCATTGTCTCCAATATTAAATACTGCTTCTTCAGAAAAAACAGTAATTCCTCTTTCTTTTTCTATTTCATTATTATCAAGAAAAGTATTTTTATGATCTACTCTTCCCTTATTTCTTATGGCTTTAGTATTAAATAATACCTGCTCTGAGAAAGTAGTTTTTCCACTATCTACATGAGCTAAAACTCCTATTGTCTTCTTCATATTTATCTCCTAACCTATTTTACATACAAGAATATGCCTCTTGAAATTGTTTTTACTTATAGTACATTTATTAACAATATTATATCCTAAGCTCTTTAAATAATCATCAAATTCTGTTGTTTCAACTAAAACAAGCTTAGGTGCAAGGTCTTTAGCCTTTCTTAAAAGAGATTTTTGGACTTCCTCTGTTGTGGCAGTAAAAAGACCATAAGGCATATCTAAAATTACCACATCAAACTTTTCATCTGATTTAGTCATATCCCTATTCTCAACTACATTCTGGAAGCCAAAGTACTCTAGATTCTTAACTGCATTTTCAGCAATTTGAGGATTAATTTCATATCCTTTAATATTAATTCCTAAATCAAGAGCCTCCACTAAAACAGTACCAACTCCACAGCAAGGATCTATGAGCTTTAAAGAATAATCATTTCCAACAGCAATATTTACTATTGCCTTAGCACATTTTAAAGTTAAAGCATTAGAATAAGAATACGGTCTTTCATCGTGACCATGCCATTTAAAATCATTCTTTTCTAAAATTCCAAAAATCCACTCATCACCTATTTTTGAAACTCCAAGCATTGCCTTAGGATTATGAATATCTGCTTCCCCATTTACTGCTATTCCAACAGTTTTAAGTGCAGCCAACCTTTCTTTGTAGCTTACATCATTATTTCCGCTTTTTAAATATGCTACCTTAAATCTATCAAAGGAAATATTATTTTTAGTTATATTTTCTGCTATTTCCTCTATAGATTTTCCTGAAAGCAAAATAGTTATTTTTTCTTTTATAAAGGGACTTCTAGAGGGGTTGGTATCAATGTCACTTATTATATGCCTAAATACAGGAACATATCCAAAAATACTTTCCATCTCTAAATTACAAAGTTCCTCATCTCTTTCGCTGTTATAATTTATTAAATAAAAAAACTTCTTCAATATTATACCTCTTACTATTTTTGTAAAAAGTTAAAGGCACAAAAAACTCCGTGCCTTTTAAAAACTTTTATTCTTCTATATATGTTTTTATTTTTTCTGCACTTTCATCTATGCTGAATACTATATTATCGTCAACCTTTAGTGTAGATTCATTTTCTTTTATTATCATTTGTCTGCTGCCATCTTTACTAATCTGCATAGCTTTAGCTGGATTTAATGACACCTTAAACTTTTTATCTTTAGCTCCTGTAAGCTTAATTACAGCACCATCATAAGCAGCATGGTTTAGAATTTTTATATGTAATATATTATTAAATTTAGAACCACAGCCTTCTCCACCCTTTACAGCTGATTTTAAAATTACAGCTTCACCATTTATAGTAAGCCATCCTCCACTTTGAACTGACTTTACCATTATATTAAGTTTATAATTTTTTTGGATCTTACTTAAAAGATTACTAAGTTCAAATATATCTAATTCAAAATTCATTATTAATCACCTCATTGAAATGATTATACACTAGTATAAAGTAAATTTAAAGTTAATAAATATAGTAATGAATAATAATTAAATAGGACTATATTTATGATTAAAGAATTTGAAAAACGAGATATTAAGTTAATTAACAAAATAATTCTTAGTGGTACATTAATTATTTTTTTACTTTCTTCATTATTTCATTTTTTATTTAACATTACTGGTGGAAGCACAATCGCTGCAATATTTTTTCCTGTAAATGAAAGTGTATTTGAACATTTAAAACTTGTTTTATATCCTTCCATTATATTTTGGATAGCATCTTATTTTATTTTAAATAAAAATTATAAAATAAGTTTTTCAAAATGGGTAATATCTATGACTTTATCTATAATTACAAACATGCTATTTATACTTGCTTGTTTCTATGTTGCACGCTATGCCTTTAATATTGAATCTCTAATTCTTGATATCTTATCTATTTTAATAGGTTCTTTCTTAGGCCAGCTTCTTGGAATGCATTTTTATAATAATGGCCAAAAAAATATTTTTTTAAGTTCTATATGTATTTTATTAATTATTATAATGTGTATATCTTTTGCAAATTTTACATTCTATCCTCCAAAGCTTCCTTTATTTATGGAACTTTCATCTGGAAAATATGGAATTTAAATAAGTTTAGGCTCAATTACAAAATATATTAAAAAGGATAGACCAAATAATTTTTAATTATTTAGTTTATCCTTATTACAAAAACATATTTTTTTACTTTTCTTTAATTATAAATTCATTATTCTTACTTACAATTTTAATACCAAGCTCATCATTTAAAGCCTTAAGGCTTCTAACATCATTAATGTTATGAAGATTTTTTCTTCTTACAAGTCTCTTAACTTCTCTTAAAATATCCTTCTTTTCATCTTCCTTAAGATGAGCTCCTTTAAGCATATAGAAGTTTATGCACTTTAATGTAGTTAAGATTTGCTCATCGCTTATCTTATTAATATCCATAAGAACCCATGTAAAGTCCTTTCTTCTTTCATTAGGTGGATAAGCTTCCTTAAAAAACTCTATGAAGTGATTTACCTTTCCTGGTTCCTTATTAAATACATACTTACCTATTTGCTTCTTTAATTCATTTTTTAAATACATTATTGTATTTGGCTTTATTGATTCATGCATTTTATCTATGCTTTCATATACAAAATCATATACACTTTGCATTTGATCATAATCTATTTCTTCCACTTTTTTCAATACTCTAAGCTTATCAATATATTCTAAAACATTTTTCTTTGTATCTAAATTCTTATCATATAAAGCTTCATAGACTTCTTTTCCATTTAAGCCTTGTAGATTTATTTGTTCATCCATATATATGTACCCTGCCTTTTTCTTTTTTTTCAGTATACTATAATTTTAGCCTTTAGCAAATTAATTTCTATTATAACTTATAATATTTATAATACTTTGTATGAAGAAGCTCGTGAGATAACAGACTTCCAGGCTGACCTAAAAGATTCTTATAAAGTTTTTTAATCTCTGGATTTTCAGAGCTTCTTCTTATTTTACTTTCTTCATCTATCTTATTCACAGCTTCTGTTCTATTTTTAAGCTTTTTTAAGTTGCTTTTTATAAAGGGCTGGCCTCCACCATTTATACATCCTCCTGGGCATGCCATAACCTCTATAAAATCATACTTTTTAACATCTCCCTTTAAAAGATTTTGAGCTTTTCCTAAAGAAGAAACATAAGCAAATTTTATATTTTCTCCTCCTAAAATAGTTTCACCTTCTAAAATTCCATCTTCATTTTCTAAAAAATCTATAGAATTTTCCTTTAACTCTTTTCCTTCAATTTTATTATAAGCAGTTCTAATAGCAGCCTCCATAACTCCACCAGTTTTCCCAAAAATCATTCCAGCTCCAGAAGAGACTCCAAAAGGAGAATCAAAATTGCTTTCTTCTAAGGAAGTTACATCAATGGCACATAACCTTAAAAGCCTTGCAAATTCTCTAGTTGTTATTACCATATCCACATCATCCTTCATTTCTTCTCTATCTGCCTCATACTTCTTAGCTATACATGGCATAATAGACACTACAAAAATATCTTTCTTATTTATATTAAACTTTTTATGAAGAAAGGCTTTTGCTACTGCTCCAAACATCTGCTGAGGAGACTTTGCACTAGATAAATTATCTGTAAATTTAGGATACTTTGTTTCAACCATTCTAACCCAGGCTGGGCAGCATGAAGTAAACATAGGAAGATTCTTTTTATTCTTTAGTCTTGAAATTAATTCTTCTGATTCTTCCATTATAGTAAGATCTGCTGAAAAATTAGTATCAAAAACCTTTTTAAAATTTAATAGTTTTAAGGAAGATACTATTTTACCAATAGTTAAGTCTTCTAGCTTCATATTAAACTCTTCACATAAGGCTACCCTTACTGAAGGTGCTATTTGAACTACTGTATACTTTTTATTTTCTTCTAAGACTTCTAAAAGCTTTTTGTAATCAAATCTTTCCTGAAGAGCTCCTGTAGGACATACAGCTACGCATTGGCCACAATAAGTACAATCAGTTTCCCCTAATAATTTTTCATTAAAGGTAGATATAAAACTATTAAAGCCTCTTTCAGCAGGAGTAAGAACATGAATACCCTGTACACTACAGCATGAAGTAACACATCGTCTACATAATATACACTTTTCTTCATCTCTTATAATAGGAGTTGTATCATCATATCTTTTTCTAAGCTTTCCTTTTGTAGTAACTCCTGTTATGCCATAATCCCTTGCTAGAGCTTGAAGCTCACAGTTTAAATTTTTACTGCAGTTTAAACAATCACTAGGATGATTGGAAAGTAAAAGCTTTAAAATGGTCTTCCTTGCTTCAATGGCCTTTTTAGAATTTGTAAAAACCTTCATTCCTTCTTTAACAGCAAAAGAACATGCTGGCTTTAAATCTCTATAGCCCTCAATTTCAACCATGCATACTCTGCAGGTTCCTCTACAATTTACTGATTTATTATCACTCATTTTCATATAACATAAAGTTGGTATTTTTATATTTATTTTTTCTGCTGCTTCTAAAATAGTTGTACCCTCTTCAACTTCAATGTTTTTATTATTTATAGTTAACCTAACCATAGAGCTCCTCCTACTTAACAATAACAGCTTTCATTGGACATACAGAATAGCATGCACCACACTTTATACACTTAGTCTTATCGATTTTATGCTTTTCCTTAACTTTACCACTTATACAGGACATAGGACATGCTCTTGCACACTTAGTGCATCCAACACATTTATCACTTATTTCATATACAACAAGTTTTGTGCAAGTCCTACTTCTACATAGCTTTTCATTAACATGCTCTAAATACTCATCATAAAAATATTTCATAGAACTTAATACAGGATTTGTAGCAGCTTCACCAAGACCACATAAGGAGGTACTTTTTATTACTTCACAAAGATTTTTAAGTTCTACTAAATCACTTTCTGTACCTTTTCCTTCTGTTATTTTTTCTAAAATCTCAAGAACTCTCTTGTTTCCTATTCTGCAAGGAGTACACTTACCACAGGACTCATCACAGGTAAATTCCATATAAAACTTAGAAATATCAACCATACAGTTATCTTCATCCATAACTATCATTCCGCCAGACCCCATCATAGAACCAATAGATTTTAGTGAATCATAATCAATACTTATATCCTTTAAAGACTTTGGAATACATCCTCCAGATGGACCTCCTGTCTGAACTGCCTTAAGTTCTTTACCATCCTTTACTCCTCCACCTATATCTTCAATTATTTCATTTAAAGAAATACCCATAGGCACTTCAACTAAACCTACATTTTCTATGTTTCCAGCTAAAGCAAAAACCTTAGTGCCTGTACTCTTAGTTGTTCCAATACTTCTATACCATGAGGAGCCCCTATTAATTATAGGATTTATATTAGCAAAGGTTTCAACATTATTAACGCAGGTTGGTTTTTCCCAAAGTCCTTTTTCAGCTGTTCTTGGAGGTTTCATGCTAGGCTCTCCTCTGTTACCTTCAATAGAATGAATTAAGGCTGTTGCTTCTCCACATACAAAGGCACCAGCACCATATCTTATTTCTATTTTAAAATTAAAGCCAGTACCTAAAATATTTTCACCTAAAAGCCCCTTATCCTCTGCTTCTTTAATAGCTATTTTAAGTCTATTAACTGCTAAAGGATATTCTGCTCTTATATAAATGTAGCCAATATTACTTCCAATAGCTAATCCACAGATTTCCATAGCCTCTAAAACTGAATGAGGATCTCCTTCTAATATAGCTCTATCCATAAAAGCACCAGGATCCCCTTCATCTGCATTACAGATTACATATTTTATATCAGAATCATATTTAGCAGTAGTTTCCCATTTAACTCCCGTCTTAAACCCTCCGCCTCCTCTTCCTCTAAGGCCTGAATTTTTAACTTCTTCTATAATCTCTTCTCTTTTCATAGATGTAAGAGCTTTTCCAAGTGCTGAATATGCCCCTCTTCCTATAGCTTCTTCTATATTTTCAGCATCTATAATTCCACAGTTTCTAAGGGCAATTCTATGTTGCTTTTTATAAAATGGAATATCCTTTTGAGATTTAATTTTAATTTTAGTTTTTGGATCTTCATATAAAAGTCTTTCTACAACTTTATTATTTTTAATATGAGAATTTATAATTTCATGAATATCATCTTTACTTACCTTTGTATAAAAAACATTATCAGGCTCTATATTAATGATAGGCCCCTTAGCACAAAAGCCAAAACATCCTGTCATAATAACCTTAACTTTATCTTGAAGATTATTAATTTTAATTTCTCTTTTAAGTTCCTTTGAAATTTCATCACTACCAGAAGCCTTACAGCCTGTTCCTCCACATATTAATATGTGAATTTTATCAGTTTCAGTCTTTTCAAATCTTAATTTCATAGTTTTATAATATTCATTTTTTAACTTTAGAAGCTCTTCATAATCCTTAATTACTTCCATGCTTTTCCTCACTAAACTCCATTATTACTTTTCTAACATCTTCTTTTTTAAACCTTCCATATAACTTATCTCCAACGCTTACAATTGGTGCAAGACCACAAGCACCAACACATCTTAAAGTATTTAATGTAAATTTGCCATCAGCTGTAGTTTCACCTGGATTAATCTTTAAAATCTTCTTAAACTCTTCTAAGATTTCATGGGAGCCTTTAACAAAACAAGCTGTTCCTGTACAGACACTTATAACATGTTCTCCCTTAGCTTCTGTTGTAAAGTAGGAATAAAAAGATATAACACCATATATTTTTGACTTTGGAATATTCATCTTCTCCGAAATATGTTCTTGCATATCTATATCAATATATCCATACATATCTTGAACATAATGCAAAACTTCAATTAAAGCTCCTTTTTTTGATTGAATATTATCAATGAAACTATCTATTTCTCTATAATTATGTCCACAAAAAGTCATGAAACCTCCATGCAAAAAACTTATTACAATTAATTTTAGTATTTAATTTTGTAAGTATGCTAAAAAATTTGAAAATAATGTATTTTGTTATAATATTTTCATTGCGTAGTTTTTAATATGTTATTTTTAAGGCTAAAAATCTCATTTTTATCATTTTAACAGAATAATTTTCATGTTTTTTTAAACATTTAATAATTAAGAGATTTTTTTCTGAATAGCTTCTTTTTGGTATAACAATAATTTAGGTAGTTTCTTTTTGATACTTTCTCAAAAATACCATTGTATCTTAATATATTGAAATTTCTACACAATAGACAGCTTTTTTTGTAGGTGTTAGAATTCCATTAATATAATAGACAGAATCAGGGGGCAAATCATGGCAGATTATATATCATGCAGTTGATTTTATTAATCCTCAGTATTTTATATTATTTGCATTCTTATTATGCTCTGCAATGTCCTTTATAACAGGTACATCCTTTGGAACTGTTGGTACAATGGGAATTGTATGTATGACTATTGCAAAATCTTTAGATATTAATACTGTTATTGTAGGTGGTGCAATTATTTCAGGTCTATATTTTGGAGATAGATGTTCGCCCAATGTCGTCAACTTAGCAATAAGAGACTTAAAAAAGAAACCTTAGATTAAATTTTTTTCAATAGCTATTTAAAATTTTCTTAAAAAAATGGTACACTAAATAAATCCACTGGTAAAAGTGAATTTTAAAGTATGTATTTATTTTTAATATTAAATGCAGGATTTAACATTATGATGATGCTTTTTCCTTGGATGTTTGTTTTTT
>NZ_FPBY01000036.1 GCF_900116755.1 Clostridium sp. DSM 8431 | reverse complement strand
TTTTTTATAGAACCACAAGAGTGGCATAATTTGCTTGAAGGGTAAAACCTATCAACAATTCTTAATTCAATTCCTAAAGCATGACATTTATTAGTTAATTTATTTCTAAATTCATAAAATTTCTGCTGCATCACTGCTTTAGATAAATGCCTATTCTTCATTAAACCACTAATATTTAAATCTTCAATTGTAATATATTGTGGCTTGTTTCTTACCACACTACTTACAACTTTATTTATATAATCAGTTCTTATATTAGTAAGTCTTTGATGAAGTAGTTGTACCTTAACTATTTGTTTTTGGATATTTTGTCTAGTAGCTTCTCCTTTCTCTTTTTTATTTCTTAATTTAAAACTTTCATATTTCCTTGAAAGCTTTCTTTGTTCTCTTAATAATCTCTTTTCTATTTTTTTAACTCTTTGAGTTTTATTTATATTTTTATAAGGTTTATCTAAGCCACTGCAAGTAGCAAAATCCTTAATACCTAAATCAATTCCTACTCCTTGATTTGTATTTTTCTGTGGTGTAATTTCAGTATCAATAATTACAGACACATAATATCTATTTGCCTTTTTAGATACAGTTCCACTAATAACCTTTGCTCCTACTGGAATATAGCCATATTCTTTTAATCTTACATTCTTTAAAGTAGGTATCATTATTCTGTGTCTATCTACTTTCCAATCAACTTTATTATTCTTAGGAAAATATAATTTAACATCAGATTTATTTTTCTTCTTAAATTTCGGAAATTTAGATTGACCTTTAAAAAAACTTTTATATGCAGTTTCTGCATTTTGTATGGCTTTCTTTCTAGCTTTAGAACCACAATTATTTATCCAAGAGTAATCTTCTAAAACTTTAACTTCATTATTTATATATTTGTCAAAATCATTAGCACTCATAAAAGCTTGTTTTTTATCTATAAAACCTTCTTTAAATTGAGCATATAGCCCATTATTAACTGAAATATACTCATTATATAGCCATCTACAAATACCAATGCTTTGATTAATCTTCTCTATCTGCTTCATTGTTGGTTTTATTTCCACTTTGTAGGCTCTTTGCAATTTCTTTATCCCTTTCTATCTTCTTTTTATATTTTCCCAATCAATAGATTTTATAACCAAATACATGTAAGATTGATATAATCTAATCTATCTCCAATGTCTTTAATTATTTTATCTACTATTATTCCCTTAGAAGATGTAAAGTTCAAAAGAAATTTCACTTGCTCTTAGTAATTTAGTAAAACTTTTAGGTTTATAGTTATTTATGTGTTTATTCATTAATTAATATCACCTCTTGAGCATATATCAACACATTTACTATATTTTTATTAACTAAAGTTCTCTCCTTCTTTTTTAAACTATACACTCAATTATACTATCATAAAGTATTTTGTAAAACTATTTTATCTATTTAAGTACATAATAAAAAGACAGGTTAATCCTGCCTCTTATTTCTTATTATAGAATTCCTTTTTTATTTCAACTAAAAGATATTCTTTTTCTATTAAATCTACTGCAGTAAAAGCAAGTGCTAATGAAGATTTTTTTATTTGTGAAAAAGCAAAGTCACTAAGGGTTGCCTCACCAAATTCTTTACTGCCATATTTAATATCATTATTCTCACACATTGATATATATGGATGAATACAAGGAACTTTTTTACTAACAATACCTATACTTAAACCAGCATTTATATTTTTTGGTTTATTTATTGTTATAATTCCTGTTTCTTTAAGGTTATGACTAAATAATCTATTTAAAGTTCTGTTAGTAACCATTTCTTCACTTGGAGGTTCATAAAGTGAAATTGAATTTGGTATATTAGTTAGATTTGAAACATAACGTACAATTTCTCTAATCTTATTTTCAGCTAGTTCACCAAGTGCTGTCTCTTTTGATCTTATATAAAATTTGGCTTCTGACTCTAGTGGAAGAAGTAGTGGAGTGTATCCACCCTTAGATAATATGGAATTAATTTCAACATCTTTAGGGAAACCTTTTAATAAAGCATTTAGTATATTAAATGTTAATAAGGTAGCATCTAGTGATGAATAGTCTCCTTTATTCAAAAAGCTTAATCCACTATTTCCAACAAATTTTATACTTAAAGGTGTTATTGCAGAAGAAGTACCACTTTCACATGTTTTTACATCTGGATGACATTCCATAACTACATCAATATCTTCAAAAGCTCCTTGTTTTGTCATTAGTGTTTTTGTGCCACCTAAATATTCTCCAGGACACCCTATCAATATAGATGTACCACCAATTTTATCTACTATATTTCCTAAGATTAATGCAGCAGCTGTTGAAATACTTGCTAGGGCATTGTGTCCTGTTATGTGTCCATATCCTTCAACAGCATCATATTCACAAAGAAAGCATATCTTAGGATAACTATTTCCTTTAGAAGCATAAAAAGAATTATCAATATTTAAATATTTTTTACTTACTTTAAAATTATGTTTATATAACAAATTACATAGATAATTACAACTGTTAACTTCTTTATAACTTACTTCTGGATTAGAGTATATATATTTACATAAGTCTTTAATCTCATTTTCTATGGATGCTAAAAAAGATATCATTTCTCGTTTCATATTTTTGCCTCCCTAATATCGATTAGTGATATTATTTTTTGCATGTAAGGGGAAAAATATTAGTGTCTATACTTCATAAAAATACTTTCTTCTATTTTATAATACAAATGGTATAATAACATTGAACATTCATAGAAAAGAAAGAGGTAAAAATATAATGAATAAAGGATGCTTTATTGTATTTGAAGGCGGAGAAGGCTCTGGGAAAAGTACAATTTTAGATTTAATATATAATTGGCTTAAAGAAGAAAATATAGATTGTATAAAAACTAGAGAACCAGGAGGAATAAAGATAGCTGAACAAATAAGATCAGTAATATTAGATAAAGATAATACTGAGATGGATGGAAGATGTGAAGCGTTATTATATGCAGCAGCAAGAAGACAGCATTTAATTGAAAGAGTTATTCCAGCTTTAGAAGAAGGAAAAATAGTTTTATGTGATAGATTTTTAGATTCTTCTCTAGCTTATCAAGGACATGCAAGAGGGCTTGGTATAGATGAAATATATAATATAAATAAGTTTGCTATTGGAGATTATTTTCCAGATTTAACTGTATTTTTTGATTTAGATCCACAAATAGGACTAGATAGAATAAATAAAAATAAAGATAGAGAAGTAAATAGATTAGATCTTGAGAAAATTGAATTTCATAACAAAGTAAGAGAAGGATATAACAAACTATTAGAAAAGGATAGTAATAGAGTAAAAATAGATGCATCAAAAAGTATTGATGAGGTATTGGAAGATGTTAAATCAATTATAAAATCTAGATTAGATAAGAATATTTAACTATATGTAGAGAGTATCGTTTATGTTAAAATATATATAAGAATTATGAAACAAGGGAAAGTGATATTATGAAAATGATCATAGCTATAGTGCAAGATGATGACTCAATAGATTTAGTTGAAAATCTTACAGAAAAAAAGTTTGGAGTAACTAAACTTGCGACTACTGGTGGGTTTTTAAAGTCTGGTAATACAACTCTTATGATAGGAGTTAACGATGATGAAGTGGATAATGCTATTGAGATAATTAAAAAGATATGTGAAAAGAGAAAAGAAGTTGTAATATCAACCCCTGTTTCAGGAAATTCACAAATGTATATGCAGTATCCTATTCAAGTTGAAGTTGGTGGGGCAACTGTATTTGTATTAGATGTTGATAAATTTATAAGAATATAAAAATGAGGTGAAAGTGTGAAGGAGTTTATAGGATTTGAAAATATTATTAATGGATTTATGAAACGAGCAGATAAAGATACTCTTTCACATGCACACATAATTTCTGGCCCTGAAGGAATAGGCAAGAGTATAGTAGCAAGAATGTTTGCTATGAAGATACTAGGAAAAACTGAAGAGCATAATTATGCTGATATTATTCATTATAAGTCTAATAAAGCATCTTTAGGAATAGATGAAGTAAGAAAAATTATTGAAGAAGTGTCAAAAAAGCCTTATGAAGGAGATAAAAAAGTTATCATAATTCATGGTGGAGATAAGCTGACAATTCAAGCTCAAAATGCTATGTTAAAAACAATAGAAGAACCTCCAAAGGGAGTATATATAATATTGCTTACTGAAAGTCTAGAATTATTACTAGATACAATAAAGTCTAGATGTCAGGTTTATAAATTAACACCTTTAAGTAAGGAAGATATGATTAAGTATATTTCTAAAAGTGGAGAAACTGATAAAAATAAGATTTCAGCAGCATTAGCTTATGCTGAAGGAATACCAGGAAAAGCTGATAGACTAATTAATGATGAAAGCTTAGATAAACTTAGAGATTTAATAATGGGTCTTTTGAATCAGGTAAATAATAAAAATGAAAGTTTAGTATTAGAATATGAAAATATACTTTCAAAGTATAAGACTGAAAAAGATGAAATATTAAATTTATTATCATCAGTTATAAGAGACATTATAGTTTATAAAGAGTTAGAAAATAGAGATATAATTATTAATATTGATAGAATAGATGAAATTGGGGAATTGGCATTAACTTTATCTTATAATAAATTAAATTCAATGCTTAATTGTATTGAGGAGGCCAGAAAGAATTTTAAGAGTAACGTAAGTTATTCAATGACTATGAGTGTTATGCTTATAGGATTTATGGAGGGTTAATCAATGATAAAAGTAGTAGGAGTAAGATTTAAAAAAGCTGGAAAAGTTTATTACTTTGATCCAACAGATTTAAATATACAAAAAGGGGATTATGTAATAGTAGAAACAGCAAGAGGAATTGAATTTGGCGAATGTGTTATAGCTATTAAGGAAATAGATGAGAGCGAAATAATAGCTACTTTAAAAAGTGTAATAAGAATTGCAGATAGTAAAGATATAGCGAAACATAATGAAAATAAGGCTAAGGAATCTTCTGCTTTAAATATATGTTTAAAGAAAATCAAAGAACATGGTCTTGAAATGAAACTTATAGATGTAGAATATACTTTTGATAATAATAAGGTAATATTTTATTTCACTGCAGATGGAAGAATTGATTTTAGAGAATTAGTTAAAGACCTTGCAACTATATTCAAAACTAGAATTGAACTTAGACAAATAGGTGTAAGAGATGAAGCCAAGATGATAGGAGGTCTTGGACCTTGTGGTAGACCTATGTGTTGTTCAACATTTTTAGGTGATTTTACATCAGTATCAATAAAGATGGCAAAAGAACAAGGACTATCATTAAATCCAACCAAAATATCAGGAATCTGTGGAAGATTAATGTGCTGCTTAAATTATGAACAAAGCACATATGAAAGTATTAGAAAGAAACTTCCGAAGCAAGGTTCTATTGTACAAACTGAAGATGGTAAGGGTGAAGTAATTAGTAACAGTACTGTAAAGGAATCTGTAAGAGTAAAGATAAGATTAGATGATGAAGAAGTATTAAAAGATTATAAGATAAAAAATGTTAAGTTAGTCAAAGGAAGTTACGAAGATACAGTAGATGAAAAAGATTTAAGATTGGAAATAGAATCAGAAGAAGATAAAAAGTTAATTAAGGATTTAATTAACGAAAAGTAGGGGGAAGGCTTATGGAATCTATAATCAAAATTTATAACTTAAATACTCAAAAGGATGTAAGCAAGATTCAGAAGGTCATATCTCAAAAAGAGGGTATATTAGCTTGTGAAATATCATTAAAAAAGAAAGAAGTTCAAGTGATATTTAATGAGAGTTGCACAGATTTAGATTCAATTCAGGAAAGCATAGAAAATGAAGGCTATATGACATTTTAAGGGGGTTCAGTAAAATTTAACAAACCACTTTTAATTGTTTATAAAACATGTTAGAATAGTGTTGGTGTAATTACTATAATATTAGGAGGTGTTTTTGATGGCATATAAAATAAGTGAAGATTGCGTAAGCTGTGGAGCTTGTGCAAACGAATGTCCAGTAGGAGCAATATCTCAAGGAGATACACAATTCGAAATAGATGCAGATTCTTGTATCGATTGCGGAACTTGTGCAGGTGTTTGTCCAGTTGGTGCTCCAGCAGAAGCATAATAATTAGTAAGCTTAAAGATCGTCTTTTAGACGGTCTTTTCCATAGTAAAAAAGGCGTCTTTTTAGACGTTTTTTTTAATTATTAAAAAATTGTGTGTATTAATAAAAAGGTCATAATTAAATAAAGCTTGAAATAAATATAAATAAATATTAAGATAAAATATAAGGTCAAAGTAAGTCAAAAACAAAGGTTTAAGAAGGTGATATTATGGCAAGACTTTCAGATGTAATTGAAAGCTTCATCAAGGATATGCTGATAAAAAATGGAGGAGAACAAGTTCAGATACAAAGGAATGAACTAGCTGACCACTTTAGATGCGCACCGTCTCAGATAAATTATGTACTAACAACAAGATTTACCTATGATAAAGGCTATGTTATAGAGAGCAAAAGAGGCGGCGGTGGATATATTGTAATACGACAAGTAACATATGATGGATCAGAGGAAAGAAACAATATAATTTACGATGTTATTGGTGACTCTATAACGAATTATAATGCAGTAACACTTCTTCAAGGCCTTATTGATTCAAATCTTATTACAGATAGAGAATTTGAAATTATAAAAATTGCAATGAACGACAGAACACTATCAGAAGCCGAAGATAGAAATAAAATTAGAGCAAGTATATTAAAGGCTATGCTTATGATAGTTTTATCTTAGAAGGGGTGTTAAAAATGTTATGTGAAAAATTCGGGAAGAGAGAAGCAGCTGTTAGAGTTGTAAAAATTATTAATGGCAAAAGAAGTCAAGCAATGTTATGTGAGGAATGTGCAAGACAAGTATCAAGTGCACCATTAAATGTCAATTTTGATAAGAATTCAAACTCAGCTTTTCCAGCTAATATTGCAAGTAATTTATTAGGAGGAATTCTAGACGGTATTAGTAAAGACAGTAAAATTGAAGTTATATGTAAGAATTGTGGTTTAAAGTATAGTGAATATAAAAATACAGGAAAGTTAGGCTGCAGTGAATGTTATGAAAGTTTTAGCGATTTATTAATTCTAGATATAAAAGAAAGTCAACAAAGTATAGAGCATGTTGGAAAAATTCCTGTAAGAGCAGAGGGACAGGTATTTAGAATAAAACAAATAAAGAAACTTAAAGAAGAGTTACAAAAAGCTATTCTTGAAGAGGAGTATGAAAAAGCAGCTATCCTTAGAGATAAAATACTAGCATATGAATCTGAAAAGGAGAGTGAATAAGATGATTAATAACTGGGTATATAGTGGAATAACAGCTGACACAATTGTTATTTCTAGCAGTTTATCTTTAAGTAGAAATTTTAGTGACTATGTATTTGTTGATAAGATGAGTATAAGTGAAGCTAGAAGCTTAGTAGATACAGTTTACTATACATTTTATAGTAAACACATTGAAGATCAGTTTACCCTAATAAAGTTATGGGAATGTTCCGAAAGTAAGCTTAAAGTCCTTTTAGATGAAGAAATAATTAACGAAAAGTTATTAAAGAGAAAAGAAAAAGCAGCTGTAATTGTTAATGAAGATTCAAATTTGGCTATAATCATAAATGAAGAAGATCATATAAGAATAAGCTGCAAATCAAAACAAATGAACTTAGAGAAATCTTATAAATATATTAATAGAATTGATAATCTTATTGAAGAAAATATGACGTATTCCTTTAGTGAAACATTAGGATATTTGACTTCATCAGTATCTAATGTAGGAACTGGTTTAAAAGTAGAAGTTTTGATGCATTTACCAATTATAGTATTACAAGATACCATGGGAGACCTTAAAGGTCAATTAAATAAACTAAAAATAAATATAGATGGAGCTTACAAAAAAGGTTCAGATGTTTTAGGACATATGTATACTATTTCTAATAAAGCTACATTAGGTGTAAGTGAAATAGAAATAATTAAGTATATTAACGACATAGTAATAAATATAGCAGATGAAGAAAATAATCTTAGACAAACATTCATGGAAAACTTTGAATATGAATTAGAAGATAGAGTAATGAGATCTTATGGAGTATTAAAGAATGCTAAGATTTTAAGAGAAAATGAAATCTTAAATTTATTATCATATGTAAGAATGGGAGCAGAAGTAAACTTATTAAATTTAGATATAGAGGCTTTAGATAGATTAATTACTTTTACTAAAGACTCTGTCATACAATATAAGTATCAAAATATGTTAAGTGAATCTGAACTTAAATTAATTAGGGCTAATATTGTTAAAAAAATATTATAAAGCAGAAGGTTAGGAGGGATAATATGCCACACGGAAAATTTACTGAAAGAGCACAGTTGGTAATTATAGAAGCACAGAAGGAATCTCAAAGATTTAAGCATGGGTATATAGGTACAGAACATATTCTTTTAGGAATACTTTCAGAAGGCGGAGAAGCTAAAGAGGTATTATGTAAAAACGGAATTGAAATTGAAGAGGTAAAAGAGTTAATAGAGGATTACTTAGGCTATGGAGAAGTATTAATGCCTCAAGGAGAACTTTTATTGACTCCAAGAACTAAAAGACTATTTGATGAAAGCTTTGTTGAAGCAAAAAATTTAAATCATAAATACGTTAGTCCTGAACATTTACTTTTAGCTTTAGTTAAGGAAGAAGAAGGTGTAGCATATACAATACTAAACAAGTTAGAGCTGAACTTCAAAGAAGTGAGAAAAGAACTATTAGCTATTTTATCTGGTAGAGACTCTAATAAAAATGGTGATATAGGCAAAAATGAAGATTCAAAAAGAGCAGATACACCACTATTGGATCAATATAGTAGGGATTTAACTAAGTATGCTGAAGAAGGAAAGCTAGATCCTGTAATTGGACGTGATGTAGAAAATCAAAGAGTTTTAGAAATTCTATGCAGAAGAATAAAAAATAATCCATGCCTTATAGGAGAACCAGGAGTAGGTAAAACTGCTGTAGTTGAAGGTTTAGCTCAGAGAATTGTTGATGGTAATATTCCTGAAATACTAAGGAATAAAAGACTATTAAGCCTAGATTTAAGTGGAATGATTGCAGGAGCAAAGTATAGAGGTGAATTTGAAGATAGGCTTAAGAAGGTTATGGAGGAAATCAGAAACAATAAGAATATCATAGTTTTTATTGATGAAATTCATACAATCATAGGTGCAGGAGGAGCTGAAGGTGCTATAGATGCGTCTAATATATTAAAGCCTGCATTAGCAAGAGGCGAAATTCAATGTATAGGTGCTACAACTATAGATGAATACAGAAAGTATATTGAAAAAGACTCAGCATTAGAAAGAAGATTCCAACCTATTATTGTTGGTGAACCTAATAAGGAAGAAACATTAGAAATATTAAAAGGTCTTAGAGATAAGTATGAAGCTCACCATAGAGTTAAAATATTAGATCAAGCTCTTGAAGCTGCAGTTGAATTGGCGGATAGATATATAACTGATAGATTTATGCCTGATAAAGCTATAGACTTAATGGATGAAGCAGCTGCTAAAATTAGAATAGAAAATCTTATTGCACCTCCAGATTTAAAGGAGATAGAAGTAAATATAGATGATCTTGCCAAAGAGAAGGAAGAGGCAATAAGAATTCAGGATTTTGAAAAAGCTGCACAGCTTAGAGATGATGAAAAGGAACTTAAAGAAAAGCTTGAATCATTAAAGAGAGATTGGAATACTCAAAGTTCGGTTCAAATATTAAATGTAACAAGAGAAAATATTGCAACAGTTGTTTCTACTTGGACTAAGATACCAGTTGAAAAGTTAACTGAAAGAGAAAGTGATAAGCTTCTTAAGTTAGAAGAAATACTTCATAAAAGAGTAATTGGACAAAATGAAGCTGTAAAAGCAGTTGCACAAGCTGTAAGAAGAGCTAGAGTGGGACTTAGAGATGAAAAGAGACCTATAGGAAGTTTTATATTTTTAGGACCAACAGGTGTAGGTAAAACAGAGTTATGTAAGGCGCTAGCAGAGACAATGTTTTCTGATAAAGATAATATTATAAGAATTGATATGTCTGAATATATGGAAAAACATTCTGTAGCAAGACTTATAGGAGCTCCTCCAGGATATGTAGGATATGATGAAGGAGGACAGCTTACTGAAGCAGTTAGAAGAAAACCTTATTCAGTAGTATTACTTGATGAAATAGAAAAGGCTCATCCAGATATATTTAATATACTACTTCAAATAATGGAAGATGGAAGATTAACTGATGGAAAAGGAAAGGTAGTTAATTTTAAAAATACCATAATAATTATGACATCCAATGTAGGAGCGCACTCAATAAAAAAACAAAAAACTTTAGGATTTAATATTGAAGCTAATAAAGATTCTGAATATGAAAAGATGAAAGAAAATATTATGGAAGAACTTAAAAAGAGTTTCAAACCTGAATTTTTAAATAGAATTGATGAAACAATAGTATTCCATAAGCTTACAGAGGAGGATATGTTAAAGATAGTTGATCTAATGCTTAAGTCAATGACAGGAAGATTAAAAGGAAGTAACATTGATGTTGAGTTTAAGGCTAGCTGTAAGAAGTTCCTTTTAGATAAAGGTATTGATTTAAATTATGGTGCAAGACCTTTAAGAAGAGTAATTACAAAAGAGGTAGAAGACCGTTTAAGTGAAGAAATTCTAAAAGGTAATGTTAGTATTGGAAATAAGCTTGAAGTTTCAGCTGGAGATGATAAGCTTCTTTTTAAAGAGGTTAGTGAAAAAGAAAAGGTTCTATAAACTTAAAGACTGTTAGTATATATTAATAGACTAGCAGTCTTTTTTTAAGTGCGCCCAGTATGGGCGTGTACTCAATGTCGTCAACTTAGCGTAATATTACGCTAAGTTGACGACATTGTATGTTCACTGAGTAAGTTCCAGTTTCCAAATATAAAATTTGGACTGTCACTTATATGAAATAATTTTACTTTTAGAAACTTTTGCATGGCAAAACAAAGTTGCTTCCTGCGCTGAAAAGCTTGGCGTCAGCCACTAAGAAAAAATAAAGTTTGGTTTGAATTATAGATATTTTTACAAAAAACTGAAAGTAAATGTTAATTAATAATTGTTATTGATAAATTTGTGAACTGTGATACAATATGAATAGATAGTTTTGGTATTAAGGAGATGTATTATGGTAAATAAAGAAATTAAAAATTTAGACTTAGTAATTCTAGGAGCAGGTCCAGCAGGACTTACAGCAGCAATATATGCATCAAGAGCTAAACTTAATATGATTGTGTTAGAAAATGCTTTCCCCGGTGGACAAGTGAGAAACACTTATATAGTTGAAAACTATCCAGGATTTAAACATACAACTGGAGCAGAATTAGCAGATAAAATGCAGGAACAAGCAGAATATGTTGGAGCAGTAATAGACGAATTTGATCCTGTAGTTAATATTTCTCTTACAGAAGAGGAAAAGATAATAGAAACTGAAAGTTATATATACAAACCTAAAGCTGTTATATTAGCAACAGGATCAGTACCAAAGAAACTTCCAGTTAATAATGAAGCAAAGTTTGCAGGTAAGGGAGTTCATTATTGTGCTGTATGTGATGGAGCTATGTATACAGATAAAGTTGTAGGTGTAGTTGGCGGAGGAAATGCCGCTCTTGAAGAAGCTATATTCTTATCTAGATTTGCAAAGAAGGTATACTCTATAAGAAGAGCTGATTCTTTTAATGGTGAAAAATCACTTTTTGAAGAAGCAGTTAATAATGAAAAAATAGAAATACTATACAACACTGATGTTGTAAGTTTTGAAGGTAATGATTTTCTAGAAAAAGTAATATTACAAGATACTATTACAGGTGAAAAAAGAGAAATAAATATGGATGGTGTATTTGGTTCTATTGGAACAGAACCTAAAACTACAGACATTTCAAAATATATTAACGTAAATGAATATGGATATATTCTTACTAATGAACTTATGGAAACTAATGTGCCAGGTGTATTTGCAGCTGGAGATGTAAGAGAAAAGCCATATAGACAGATAACTACAGCAGTTGCCGATGGAACAGTAGCAGCATTAGCAGCTGAAAGATACATTAAGTAAAGGAGAGATACTAATGATAAAGGTATATTCAACATCTTGGTGCCCAGGATGTGTAAAATTAAAGAAATACTTAAATTCAAGAGGAGTTGAATTTGAAGAAATAAACGTTGCTGACAAGCATGAAGATAGAGAAGAAGTTTTTAAAGTTTCTGGTCAAAGAACAGTACCAGTTTTAGAAGCAGACGGAACAGTAGTAGTTGGCTTTGATAAAGCTTTAATAGATGAAATAATAGATAACAAGTAAATTTTTTAATATGCCTTAATTAAATGCAATTCTTGTTAATAAAAAAATAATGGCTAAAGCAAAAATACTTTAGCCATTATTTTTTATTTAGTTAGTGCTGTATCTATAGCTGGTTTATCAAAACCAACAATTACAGTGCCATTTATATCAAGAACAGGTACGCCCAGTTGTTTTGATTTCTTTAACATCTCTTCTCTGCCAATCATGTCTTCAGCTACATTAACTTCTTCAAATGCTATATTTTTTGATTTAAGATAATTTTTAGCTTTTACACACCAAGGACATGAATCCGTTGTATATACTTTTATCATAATTTTACCTCCATATAGCTATTTATATCTTTAGGATAAGAGTACATTGTTTTTAATGGATATTCAATATATAATATGTAAAAAACTTCAATCTGTTTGCTATTTAATCATATTTTCATTGGTTAAATTAGAATTTATTATAATGTTTGAAAGTTCATTTGAATTAGAATCATAGATGTTATTAATAGAATAGCTAGTATTATCTTTTAAGATATTTTTACCGCTAATATTCAAAGTTGATACCATTTCTTTATTTAGCATAAAAATTCATCTCCTATCATATTTTTCATTAGTTTGTGAATATAAATATGTTTTTATGCTATATAAATAAAATATAAATTTTGAAATGTAAAAAACAAATAAATTTACATAATTACTATTAATAACTTTCTTATATATGATATTATTATAGTAGCAAATTGATTAATAGTATTATGCAGATATATAGAGATGAGGAATGAGGAAATGGCAAAAATAAAATCTATTTATACGTGTCAGCAGTGTGGTTATGAATCACCAAGATGGCTTGGAAAGTGTCCTTCTTGTGGAGAATGGAATTCTTTCGTGGAAGAGATAAAAGATAATTCTGCTAATGCAAAAAGTAATATAATAAAAAGTATTCTTCCTGAAAATATGCCTAAGAGTATAAAGAATATTAAGTCAGGGGAAAAAGAAAGATATAAAACAAATTTAAAAGAACTAGATAGAGTTTTAGGTGGAGGACTTGTAAGAGGATCACTTACTTTAATTTCAGGAGATCCTGGAATAGGTAAGTCAACTTTACTTTTACAGACAGCTAATAATATATCAAAAAGTTATGGTAAAGTTTTATATGTTTCAGGTGAAGAATCAGAAGAACAGATAAAGATTAGAGGAGATAGATTAGGTGTAGATGCAGATGATTTATACATCGTTTCAGAAACTAATCTTGATACCATTGAAGCATATATAGATGAAATAAATCCTGTATTTGTAATAATAGATTCTATTCAAACTATATATAAAGAAGAAGTAACATCTGCACCAGGTAGTGTGTCTCAAGTTAAGGAATGTTCAAATCAAATAATGAGAATAGGAAAAGGAAAGAATATACCTTTATTCATTGTTGCGCATGTTACAAAGCAAGGTGAACTTGCAGGACCAAGAGTGCTTGAACATATGGTGGATACTGTTTTATATTTTGAAGGTGAAAGAACAGAGGAATTTAGAATTTTAAGAACAATGAAGAATCGTTTTGGTACTACTAGTGAGATAGGAGTATTTGAAATGAGGGAAGAAGGATTAATAGAAATTTATGACCCCTCAAGAATGTTCCTAGAAGATACGACATTTAATCAGGAAGGTTCTGTTGTAATAGGTATTATGGAGGGAACAAGACCAATTTTAGTAGAAATTCAAGCTCTTGTTACTCAAACTAATGCTCCTATGCCTAGAAGAACTACAGTTGGTATGGATTATCAAAGATTAAGTTTGATTTTGGCGGTTTTAGAGAAAAAATTAAGAGTGCCTTTTTATAATCAAGATGTGTATATAAATGTTGTAGGTGGGCTTAATATTAGTGGAACAACAGCAGATTTAGGATTAGCATTAGCTCTTCTTTCAAGTGCTAAGAATAAAGGTATATCATTACCTAAGGTAATGATAATTGGAGAAGTTGGGCTTACTGGAGAAATAAGACCAATATCAAATGCTGATAGATTAGTAAATGAAGCAGAAAAAATGGGCTTTGAATATGTAATTATGCCATATAGAAATAAAGAAAAAATTAAAAACTCAAAAATTAATGTCATTGCAGTTAATAACTTGAGAGAAGCGTTGGGAAAGGTATTTTAGAGGTTGAGGTGAGGATATGAGGTTAGAGAAAGATATTGAAAAACAAAAGATATTAAAACTTATGTGCCCAGGTACTCCTTTGAGAGAAGGGTTGGAAAATATCCTTAGAGCAAAAACTGGTGGCTTAATAGTATTAAGTGATAGTGAAGAAGTTATGAAAATAGCAGATGGAGGCTTTTTAATAAATGCAGAATATTCATCAGCATATATATATGAATTAGCTAAAATGGATGGAGCTATTATTTTGAGTAAGGATTTAAAAAAGATAATTTTGGCAAATACACAATTGGTTCCAGAATCATCAATACCAACTTATGAAACGGGAACAAGACATAGAACAGCCCATAGAGTTGCAAAACAAACTAGCAAGATAGTTATTGCAATTTCTCAAAGAAGAAATATGATTACTGTATATAAGGGGGATATAAAATACGTATTAAGAGATAGTAGTACAATTTTAGAAAAAG
This sequence comes from Clostridium sp. DSM 8431, assembly GCF_900116755.1. Taxonomy (GTDB): domain Bacteria; phylum Bacillota; class Clostridia; order Clostridiales; family Clostridiaceae; genus Clostridium. The sequence goes on along the minus strand of NZ_FPBY01000036.1, from coordinate 9,525 downwards.
CTAATCAGGCAATACAGACCCTTGAAAAGTATGTTTCTGTTTTAGAAAGAGTAATTAATAATTTAAACTTATTAGAGTTTCAAGATTTAACAACATTATTTGATGTAGCAACAGCTATTCAAAGAACAGAAATGGTTATGAGAATAGTAGAAGAAGTAGAAATGTACATATTAGAGCTGGGGAACGAAGGAAGATTAATTTCCATGCAGTTAAATGAGCTTACAAAGAATATTGAAAGAGATGGAATATTGCTAATAAGGGATTATATTTCAGATGGTCTAGATCTTAATGAGGTTTATAAAGGAATTCAAAAACTGTCACAAACTGAACTTTTAGATTTAGAAGCTATAAGTAAGCTACTTGGATATTCAGGAGAACCTTTAGGTGAAACTTTAATATCGCCTAAGGGATATAGAGTTTTAAGCAAGGTACCAAGAATACCAGCAACAGTTATAGAAAACTTAATAAAGCATTTTAAAGATTTAACAAGTGTAATAGATGCTGAAATAGATGATTTAGATAAGGTTGAAGGAATCGGTGAAGCAAGAGCTAGAGCCATAAGAACTGGATTAAAGAGAATTAATGAACAGGTTTATTTAAATAATCAACTATAATAAAAATGAACTGATATTTAAATTTTATAAAAAATATCAGTTCATTTTTTTTAGTTCATTAAATTTATTATCTAAAAGTAAATTTTCCAAGAGTATTGATTTTTTCATTTTCTTTAATAAGTATATCATATAAGTTTATACCTAAATCATTGCAGAGAGCAGCTAGGTAAAAGATATTGTTTCCTATCTCCCCCTCAATTATTTCACGGCAATTATCACATAGTTCACCATTAACATGAGTGCTTAGATGTTCACCCACATTTTCAAGAGAATCATCATCTAGTAGATTTTGTTTAGAAGCATTAATTTTAATACATCCACAATTAGTAACGGCTTTAGCAATAGCCCTATTTACTCTAGAATTAGATTCAGAGTACTTAGTTAATAAGTCTATAATACTTTTATGCCTTAAAAGTGAATCGTTTACGGTGTTTTGAAATTCATCAAAAATAATATCTTTCATAATTATCAACTCCTTTACCTATAAAAAGGTGCGACGTTAATTACATTATAGTTATATAAATGATACATTGTCAATAAAAGGTAGAAACCTTAATGATTTACTATATTCATAATAACAAAATAAATGATTTTTCATAGGGGGTGATATATAAAAAAACTTAATTTGCAAACTTATACATGTTAGTAGTATTTGTAGTGTGTTATAATTAAATAATATAATGTGGATTTATTATTGAAAAATTGTCAATAATTAAATAAGGAGGTGAATATATGATAAAAAAGATAGTAAGAGGTGTACTTACAGGAGTTGGAATAGCTATTGGATATGTAGTTGGCAAGGCCTTAATGAACATCTCAGTGATTAATAAACTAAGCTTTTTTTCAGATTCATATAAAGTTTTATTAGTAATTATTTTTATGGCTTTATTATTTGGTATTATATTCTTTTTATTGGCGCCTATCATTTATTCTGCAGTTTTAGAATTAATAGAGTATGTAGAAAAGAACATACAAAAATTAAGTGTAGGAGAGATTGTATATGGAGCAGTAGGGGCTCTTATAGCACTTATTATTACAAGTTTAATGTCTAGACCTTTATTAGATATTCATAGGGTGTTTGGACCTATTATAGTTATATCTTTGAATGTAATAGCAGCTATTATAGGAGCAGATATATTAATAAAGAAAAAAGATGATATAACAAATATACTTTTAAGTCTAAAGAAAAATGGAATAACAAAAGAAAAGAAAAACAAATCTTCATATAAGGGGGTACCTAAAGTATTAGATACTTCTGTGATAATAGATGGAAGAATTTTTGATATATGTGAAACTGGATTTATTGAAGGACCACTTATTATTCCAAACTTTGTGTTAGATGAGTTAAGACATATTTCTGATTCAGCAGATGCATTAAAAAGAGTTAGAGGTAGACGTGGATTAGATATCTTAAATAAAATACAAAAAGAATTAAGTATCGAAACAGAGGTTTGGGAAGGGGATTTTCCAAAGATAGAAGAAGTAGATAGTAAATTACTAAAACTAGCACAAGTACTAAAAGGAAAAGTTATAACTAATGACTATAATTTAAACAAAGTAGCAGAAGTACAAGGTGTTCCTGTACTTAATATAAATGAACTTTCAAATGCCATTAAACCTGTAGTAATACCAGGAGAAGAAATGAGCGTAGAAGTTGTTAAAGATGGAAAAGAATCAAGCCAAGGTGTTGCGTATTTAGATGATGGAACTATGATTGTTGTTGAAAATGGTAAAAAACTTATCGGCCAAAAAGCTGGAGTTATAGTTACATCAGTTCTTCAAACAGCAGCTGGAAGAATGATATTTGCCAAACCTAAAGAAAATTAGTATAGAAGGAGTAATTTATGGTTTCAGCAATAATTTTAGCAGGAGGAAGAGGTAAAAGAATGGAAAGTAACATTAGCAAACAATATATATGTGTTAATGGAAAGCCGATTCTTTACTATACTATAAAAAGATTCTTAGAGTGTAGTAGTGTTAATGAAATTGTCTTAGTTCTTCCTAAAGATGAAATAGAGTATTGCAAAAAAGAAGTTTTAGAAAAATACTCATTGAAAGTAGATAAGATTGTTGAAGGTGGAAAAGAGAGACAGGATTCTGTATATAATGGGTTAATCATACTTGATAAAACAGATATAGTCTTAATTCATGATGGTGCTAGACCATTTGTTTCAGAGAGAATAATAGAGGAAGGCATAAAAAATGCTAAAAAATACGGTGCTGCAGCACCAGGAGTAATGCCTAAAGATACTATAAAAGTTAAAGATGAAAACTCTATATCAAAAGAAACTTTAGATAGAAGTAGCCTTGTAGCTGTTCAAACACCGCAAGTATTTAATTTTAAATTAATAAAGCAGTGTCATGAAAAGGTGAAAGAAGAAAAAGTTATGGTTACAGATGACACAATGGTGGTGGAGCGTTATGGAAACAAAGTATATTTATATAAAGGTGAGTATACCAATATAAAAATAACTACACCAGAAGATTTAGTGCTTGCAGAATACTTAGCTAAGTAGTAAGCTTATATTGACATTAATTTACCAAAACGTTATAATGTAATAAAATTTTATGATTTTAAGTTATGATGAAGAATAGTAGGAGTCGACCTTTTCAGAGAGATAATCCGTGGCTGAAAGATTATCAACCAGACTTTGAACCAGCTTTTGAACTATAGGAAAAAACTATCGGTTTAATACCGTTATCATTATTGGAGAACAAATTTAGGTGGTACCGCGAGTCAAAATCGCCCTAATGATAATATTAGGACGATTTTTTTTGTTGTAAAAAAATATAAAAAAAGAGAGGATGTTTACATATGAAAATGTCAAAAATGTTAATGCTGACTTTAAGAGAAGTTCCAGCTGAAGCAGAAATTCAAAGCCATAAGTTAATGCTAAGATCAGGAATGATGAGAAAGATGGCTTCAGGAATCTATAATTATATGCCTTTAGGTCTAAAAGCATTAAAAAATGTAGAAGATATAATTAGAGAAGAAATGAATGCTACAGGAGCACAAGAATTTTTAGCATCAGCTATGATTCCAGCAGAATTATGGCAACAATCAGGAAGATGGGATGCTTATGGTGCAGAAATGTTTAGAGTAAAAGATAGAAATGATAGAGATTTCTGCTTAGGACCAACTCATGAAGAAGTATTCACAGATATAGCTAGAAATGAAATTAAATCATATAAGCAACTTCCAGTAAATTTATATCAAATTCAAACTAAGTATAGAGATGAAAGAAGACCAAGATTTGGTGTTATGAGAAGTAGAGAATTCATAATGAAGGATGCTTATAGCTTTGATAAAGATCAAGCAGGATTAGATAAGTCATTTGATACTATGCATGATGCATATGTAAGAATCTTTAACAGATGCGGTTTGGATGCAAAATGCGTTGAAGCAGATTCAGGTGCAATTGGAGGATCAAATTCAGCAGAATTTATGGTTAAGTCTGAAGTTGGTGAAGATGATATTGTATTCTGTAATCATTGTGATTATGCAGCTAACATAGAAAAGGCAGCATGTACACCTGAAGAAGCAGAAAAAGAAGAATTAAAAGAATTAAACAAAGTAGAAACTCCAAATGCAAGAACTATTGAAGAATTAGTTAATTTCTTTAACACTACAGAAAAGAAATTTGCTAAAACATTATTATTCAATGTTGATGGAAAAATAGTTGCAGTAATGGTAAGAGGAGATAGAGAAGTTAACGAAGTTAAAGTATCTAATGCAATTGGTGAAGTAATTAACTTTGAAATGGCTACTCCAGAAGAAGTATATAATGCAACTTCAGCTAAGGTTGGTTTTGCAGGTCCAATAGGAATAAAGGTTGATAAGTTATTTGTGGATGAAGAAGTAACAAAGATGTATAATTTTATAGTAGGAGCTAATGAAACAGGATTCCACTATGAAAATGTAAATTACGGAAAAGACTTTGAAGGTATAGTTGGAGACTTCAGAAACGTAACTGCTGGTGAAAAATGCCCATGTTGTGGTGGAGAAGTAACTATAGCAAGAGGAACAGAAGTAGGTCACATATTTAAATTAGGAACTAAGTATTCAGAATCAATGAATGCTAAATTTATAGATGAAAATGGTAAAGAACAACCATTTATAATGGGATGCTATGGAATTGGTGTTACAAGAACACTTGCATCAATTATAGAACAACATAATGATGAAAACGGAATAATATGGCCATTGTCAGTAGCTCCATACCATGTTTCAGTTATTCCAGTTAATGTAAAGAATGAAGAACAAGTAGCAGCTGCAGAAAAACTATATGCTTCATTACAAGACATGGGAGTAGAAGTTCTATTAGATGATAGAAATGAAAGAGCTGGAGTTAAATTTAAAGACTCTGAACTTATGGGAATTCCTATGAGAGTTACAGTAGGAAAGCTTATAGGCGAAGGAAATGTTGAATTTAAGTTAAGAGATGGCGGAGAAAATGAAGTAATAAGCATAGATGAAGTATGTGCTAAAGTTAAAGCTGAATTTGAAAAAAACAACCTAAAATTAAAATAATTTAGGAGGCTCAAAATGAAAGTATATAACACTTTAAGTAGAAAGAAAGAAGAATTTAAGCCAATAACACCTGGTAAAGTTAAGATGTACGTGTGTGGACCAACTGTATATAACTACTTCCACATAGGTAACGGTAGAACATTTATCGTTTTTGATACTGTTAGAAGATATTTAGAATACAGAGGATATGAAGTGGATTTTGTTCAAAACTTTACTGATATCGATGATAAGATGATTAAAAAAGCTAATGAAGAAAATACTACAGTTAAAGATGTTGGTGATAAATTCATAAAAGAATATTATAAAGATGCAGATGCATTAAATATAGAAAGAGCAACTGTAAATCCAAGAGCAACTGAATATATTCAAGATGTAATTGATTTTGTTAGTAAACTTATTGAAAAGGGTTATGCTTATGAAGTTGATGGTGATGTATATTTCAGCACTAAGAAGTTCCAAGGATATGGAAAATTATCAGGACAAAATATAGAAGATTTACAAGCAGGTGCAAGAATAAACGTTGATGAACGTAAAAGAGATCCAATGGACTTTGCTGTATGGAAAGCAGAAAAACCAGGTGAACCTTCTTGGGATTGTCCTTGGGGAAAAGGAAGACCAGGATGGCACATTGAATGTTCATGTATGGCAAGAAAAATCTTAGGAGAAACTATTGATATTCATGCTGGTGGTATGGACTTAGCCTTTCCACATCATGAAAATGAAATAGCTCAAAGTGAAGCATTAACAGGGGTTCCATTTGCAAACTACTGGCTTCATTCAGCTTATATAAATGTTAATAATCAAAAGATGTCAAAATCATTAAATAACTTCTTTACAGCAAGAGAAGTATTGGCTGAATATGATGCAGATGTAATAAGATTCTTTATGTTATCTGCACACTATAGAATTCAAATTAACTTTAGTAAAGAATTATTAGATTCTGCAAAGGCATCAGTTGAAAGGTTATATAATGCCATTGGAAACTTAGAAAACTTACTAGATGAAGTATCTACTGAACCTATGACAGATGAAGAAAAAGAATATCTTAAGTCTTTAGATAAATATAGACAAAAATACATTGAAAAGATGGATGATGACTTCAATACAGCGGATGCAATAACTGTTTTATTTGAATTATCAAAGGATTTAAATACAAACGTAACTGTTAATTCATCTAAAGAACTAGTAACTAAGGCATTAGAATTAATGAGAGAACTAGGCAAGCCACTAGGAATGTTACAAAAAACAACAAAAGGAAGCCTTGAAGATGAAGTTGAAGCTTTAATAGAGCAAAGACAACAAGCAAGAAAAAATAGAGATTTTGCTTTAGCTGATAAGATTAGAGATGATTTAAAAGCTAGAGGAATTGTCTTAGAAGATACACCACAAGGTGTTAGATGGAAAAAGATTTAATTATAGAATAAATGAAAGGCTGCACTTTGGTGTAGCCTTTATTTAAAGGAGAAAGAAATGCTTAATGATTTAAGAATAAGAGAATTTAAGAAGGAAGAAGCAAAACAGTTAAATCCCTTACAATTAGCCTTAATTGGCGATGGTGCATACGAAGTTTTTATAAGAAATTATATACTTTCACAAAAAACAGACTTATCTGCACATAAGATTCATGTAGAAGCTATTAAATATGTAAAAGCTAAAAGTCAATCTTTAATAATGCATGAATTAGAAAGTGAGTTAACTGAAGAAGAAGAATACATTTTTAAAAGAGGAAGAAATGCAAAGTCAGCAACAGTCCCTAAGAATGCAGATGTAAGAGATTATAGAATGGCAACAGGGTTTGAAGCATTAGTTGGCTATTTATACCTAATTGGTGATACTGAAAGATTACAGTTTATATTTGAAAAAAGTATTGATATAATAAGTTAATATTCTAAGGAGGTATATATTTATGAAAAACAACGTAAGTGATGAGAGAGAAGATTTGATCATTGGTAGAAATGCCGTAATGGAAGTGGTTAAAGGAGATAGAACAGTCGAAGCTTTATATATATCTAAAGGTCATGTAGAAGGAACAATAAATGCAATAATAAAAATAGCAAAAGAGAAGAAGCTTGTTATTAAAGAAGTTGATAGAAAAAAACTTGATATTATGAGTGGAGGAACAGTGCACCAAGGTGTTATTGCAAGAGTTACACCATATGTTTATTCAAGCGTAGAAGATATTTTAGATTTTGCTAGAAAAAAAGGTGAAGATCCTTTTATAGTAATTTTAGATGAATTAGAAGATCCACATAATTTAGGTTCAATAGTTAGAACAGCGGAACTTTGTGGAGTTCATGGGATAATAATACCTAAAAGAAGAAATGTAGGTGTAACAAGTACAGTATATAAACTATCAGTTGGTGCAATTGAGCATATGAAAATAGCTAAAGTAACTAACATTAATAAGACATTAGATGAATTAAAAAAAGAAGGCGTATGGATATATGGTGCTGATATAGATGGTACAGAATATAGCTATGAAGTTGATTATTCAGGGCCTTGTGCATTAATTATCGGTAATGAAGGAAAAGGTATTTCTAAATTAACCCTTAAGAAATGCGATAAAATCATAAAAATTCCAATGGTTGGAAAGATTAACTCTTTAAATGCATCTGTTGCTGGTGGTATAATGATGTATGAAGTACTAAAAGGAAGACTTAAGTAATTTAAGGGGGACTTCATGAAAATAATATTTATAGATGGATATAATGTATTAAATAGCTGGCCTAATTTAAAAGCAGGTAAGAATGACAGTTTCGATGGAAGAAGACAGAAATTAGTTAATATACTTCATAATTATGGCTCCTATCATGATTGTAAAGTTATTTTGGTTTTTGATGGCTATAAGGTTGCTGGTAATATAGAAAACAAAGAAGAAGTCAATAAAAATCTATCTATAATATTTACTAAAGATGGGGAAACAGCCGACAGTTATATAGAAAAAGAAGTGCACAATCTTGGTAGACGATATGAAGTTTATGTAGTAACTTCTGACTGGCTTGAACAGCAAACTATATTTCAAAGAGGAGCGGTAAGAATGTCTTCATTAGAATTTTATAATGAGGTCATGCAAACTGAACAGAGTATAAGAAAGAAAAACTTAAAAAATAAAGTATCAGCCAAAAATCACTTGCAAGATAATATCGATGAGGATGTCTTAGAAGTGCTTGAGAAGATGAGAAGAAGTGATTAGTAGGTTTGACTTAAAATAGTTTATTATAGCATAATTTAATTGGTAGAGTGTAGTTCGGAGGGGGAAATTTGTACAATAAAGGATATTCAATGGGTAATTACTCAGAATTTGAAGGAAAATTAGACGAAGAAATTGTATTGGAAGCAAAATATGGTAATATTAGAGCTCAGGAATATCTTATTACTAAGTATGAGAATTTTGTTAAAGCTAAGGCTAAATCTTATTTTTTGATAGGTGCTGATAAAGAAGATATATACCAAGAAGGAATGATTGGTTTATATAAGGCAATAAGAGATTTTAAACCTGACAAATTAACAACATTTAAGGCTTTTGCTGAACTATGTGTTAGAAGACAAATTATAACGGCCATAAAAACAGCTACTAGGCAGAAACATATACCTTTAAATAAATATGTATCTCTTAATAAACCTATATATGAAGAAGAGTCTGAAAGAACTTTACTAGATGTATTGTCAGGACTTAAAATAACTGATCCTGAAGAATTGGTTATAGGTCAAGAACAGATGGAATATATCGAACGAGAAATAGAGAAGACATTATCTGACCTAGAAATGGAAGTGCTTACATCATATTTAGATGGTAAGTCATATCAAGAAATTGCATGTGATTTGAATAGACAAGCAAAATCTATAGATAATGCATTGCAAAGAGTAAAAAGAAAATTAGAAAAGTGTCTTAATTTAAAGTAATGTTTTTATATTGACAAATAAAATGATTGATAGTAAACTTTATAATTGGTATATTGAAAAAATAGTCGATATACGAGTGCTCACGTAGCTCAGTAGGCAGAGCGTCGCCTTAATAAGGCGGAGGGCGTCGGTTCAATCCCGATCGAGAGCTCCAGAAAAATAAAAAAACGCTAGGCAAAGTTTATTTAAGAATAGCGAGGAGGAATTTATAATGGCAAAGGAAAAATTCGAAAGAAATAAACCCCATGTAAATATTGGAACAATTGGTCATGTTGACCACGGTAAGACAACTCTTACAGCTGCTATTACAACAGTATTAGCAAACAAAGGATTCGCAGAAGCATTCGATTACGCATCAATCGATAAGGCTCCAGAAGAAAAAGAAAGAGGAATCACAATCAACACTGCTCACGTTGAATATGAAACAGACAACAGACATTATGCTCACGTTGACTGTCCAGGACACGCTGACTACGT
>NZ_FPBY01000020.1 GCF_900116755.1 Clostridium sp. DSM 8431 | reverse complement strand
AAGATAAACATGATTATCACGAAAAGCATGACCATGATAATGATAAATATGATTATCATAAAAAATATGACTATGATGATGATAAACATGATTATTATGAAGATAAATATGAACAGTATGAGAAAGATAAATGGGAAGAAAAGAAGAAAGAAGAGTATCATAAACATAATGAGGATTATGAGTGTGATGTTAAGTGTCATCGAGGATCAGATGATGGTATTACAAGCAGGGATTTCGATGAATACGAGATTCTCATAAATAAATCTAAAGAAAATCAAGAAATAGATCCTTATGATTTTAAATTAAGAGGAGCTATAGGAGACTTCTTCAATAATATTACAAAAGGCTTTGAAGAGGTAAAAGGCAAATTTAAAGAAATTAAGTATTGTAAGTGGTTCAAAGTAAAAATAAATAGTATAGACGATATGTGTAATACTGCTGATTATAATAAATATACAGTGGCATATTATCCAATGCTTAATTATTATCCATACATAAAGAAATATGGATACTTCTTTATTGGATATAAGTGTGATTCAAATGGTAACCTTAAATATATAGTATATGGAGTTCCAGGTAAAAAGGATAAGGATGAACAACCTTATGTTGGAAAGACAGGATTCGTTACATGGATTAGTTCGGATGATGATAAAAATGGCTGCTGGTTAATGTTCTATGATTTTAAAAACTCTAATATAGTTGTACCTATGAAATAGGATATTTTAATGAATAAAAAGCAAATTTTTGTGACCTTTATCCTAGCTATGCTCATGATATTGTTATTTTTTGTTGAAAAGCTATTTGATAATAAGTTCAATGATATTACTGTAATAAATAATAACATGGGAAAGTTAGAAGAGTATTATATGAAAAATGGAGAGTTTTCATATTCATTACCTAATAGCTGGAGTAAAGAAGAAATAGTATCTGAAAAATGTGGAATTTATAAAGTTCAATTTAAAGATAGTGATAATAACATTATTGGAAGTATTGAACTTATTACTAATAGCGATAGTATAGATACTATTGCTAAGAATGATATAGATAACATGATTTTGCAAAAAGATAAAGAAGAGATTGAAGAGTTTCAGTTAGGTAATAATAAAGGGATTAAAGTTAAATATAAGACAAAGGTAAGTAATAGATACAATTATATTAACAGCGGTTATTATATTCCTATGAATTCAGCTGAAAAAATTAAGGTTACTTTTATTGTAAAAGAAGATAATTACAATGATGATATGTGTGCTGTTTTTAATACTATAGTAGAAAGTATTAACAAATAAGCAATTGCTATTAGTAAGGTAAAGTATTATAATTTAAATGTTAGGAGAGGCCGAATTAAGCTTCTCCTAATTATCTATAATAAAAATTTAATAATAATTTGGAAATGGAGATAAGTATAGTGAAGAAATTTAGGTTATTGGCATTAAGCTTAATAGTACTATTGACAACTTCTCTTTCAGGATGTAGTTTACTTAATAATGGGTTAGTAAAACTAAATCTAAAAAATAATGATTTTGACTATATAAAAGAGAATAAAGTTGAAAAAATTATTATACAGAGTACTAGGGATTCTGGTTTTAGGTTTATAATGAATGATTCTAGTGCCATTAATGATGTATATAAAATTTTAAGTAGCGGTAAGGTAAAAGAGAAGAAAACAAGTTTAAGTCCAGATTATTTGGTGGAAGTTTATGTTGGCGATGAGGTAAAAACTTATGATTATGTTGTAAGTGTAGATGAAAGAGGCGTTGGTAACTTCTATGATGATGATAAGGTATATTCAATTTCTCAGAAATTAGATGATACTATATTATCGAATCTATCAACAATAAGAAAACCAAAGAACTTCGAAGATATATATTATAATTCAATTTTAGATGTTGTTAAGCTTAAAAAGGATGATTTAACATCTGGTGATAACAAAGTTGGTATTAATATTAATGGGGATGTTGATTGCTTAAAATATATGTTTTCTGTAGATTTAAATACTTTTGAAAAGAATTTAAATAAATATATTCCAGGAGCTGAAGTTACAGATAGTGACACTAGTGACTATGATACTGTTATAACTGTTAAAAATAGAGGGTATAGCACAAAGATATTTAAAACAACTATAGTTGTGGATGATAAGATTAATAAGAGCTATGAAACTTATTATGTCCAAGGAAATTATCAAAATAAAAAGTGGAACATAGTTGTAAGTGAGCCAAATGTTAAACCTGAAAATTGGTAGGCTTACAAAGGGAGGAAGGTAATTATGAGTAATTGTGACAATTGTGCAAGTAAAGATAAATGTGCATCACAGGGAGTAACGTCATGTGATACATCAATAAAGGTTTTACCTAAGTATGGAAACATAAAGAATGTAATTGGTGTTATAAGTGGTAAAGGTGGAGTTGGTAAGTCAACTATAACAGGAATTATGGCGACTATTTTAAGAAGTAAAGGATATAAAGTAGGAGTTCTTGATGCTGATATAACAGGACCTTCTATGCCTAGATTCTTTGGTATAAATCAAACAAGAGCAAAAATAACACCTTTAGATGAACAAAATGTTAAGTTCACACCAGTAGAAACATCAACAGGAATTAAGGTTATGTCTTTAAATCTAGTAACTCAAGTTGAGGACCAACCTGTAATATGGAGAGGGCCTGTAATAACAGGAGTATTAAATCAACTATACGTTGATACTGAATGGGGAGATTTAGATTATTTATTAATAGATATGCCACCAGGAACAGGTGATATTGCATTAACTGTAATGAATGATTTCCCATTAAAAGAACTTGTTATAGTTTCTACACCTCAAGATATGGTATCTATGATAGTAAAGAAAGTAGTACATATGGCTGAGAAAGTTAAAATCCCAGTAAAGGGTGTTGTAGAAAATATGTCATATATAGTATGCCCAGGATGTGAAACAAAAGTTCATGTATTTAGCAAGAAGTCAGCAGAGGAACATGCTGAATATTTAGGTCTTCCATTAATCGGAGAATTACCTATAGATTTAGAATTTACAGAAGCATTAGAAAAGGGTGAAGCAGAACAATATGTACTTGATAATCCTTTATATTCATTAATATTTGAAGGACTATATTAATAATAATTAGAATTTGGGTAATAATATGTGTGTGAGTAACTTTAAAGTTAAGGAGGAAAACATATTATGATAGCAAAAGTTGATCAAGATACATGTATAGGATGTGGATTATGTCCATCAATTTGTGATGAAGTTTTTGAACTTAAAGATGATGGCAAATCACATGTAATTGTAGATGAAGTTCCAGAAGACTGTGAAGATGCAGCAAAAGAGGCAGAAGAAAGCTGTCCAGTTGATGCTATTGAAGTAGAATAAAGATATGTACCTCTGAATGATTTTAAATTATTCAGATACATATATAAAAATAACAACTCATTAAAACAGGTATTAATTAACCAATTTTAATGAGTTGTTATTTTTTAAACAGAAAACAAATCAAATGAAAAGAAAAATTTGAAATGCAATTTTATTATATATAGAAATCATATAATTGCCAAGTTAAGAATTATTAATATTACTAAATGTTACATTTTTTTGATTATTTTTTGAAAAGGAATTATACTTAAAATTACTATACATATAACACAATCTGCAGCTACCATTGGAGCATTTACTACAAAAGAATAAATCCAAGGATTCATTCCATAATCTGCAGCATATGAGCCAAAGAAAACTACTCCAGATATAAAATGACATATGAATTTTAAGAAAAATACAAATGCAGTTCCTATTCTAGGTTTATTCTTAAAATAACCAGCAAGTCCAATAGCTATTGATGGAAGTGGGTAATCAAAGAGTACTTGAACAGGATGAACGAAGTATGGATCAAGGAAAAGATTTAATACTCCATATAAAAAACCAGCAAGAATTCCTATTTCAGGTCCATACATAAAGGAAATTAATAAAAGAGGTATCATACCTCCTAAGGTTACACTACCCCCCATAGGAAAGTGATAAATTCTAAAAACCTGCAATACACAAGATACAGCTAAAGCTATTCCTATACGAGCAATTATAGTTGGTGTAAGTTTCACTTTTTTAAAGTTGAATAAAAGAATGATTATTATAGCAATACCTAAAAGACCTATTAGTGAAGTAAAATTAGCCATTATATCATTTATTTTAAAAGAAAAATTACTAAAATAGGAAATAGCTCTTTCGGACCAATCAGAAAATAAATTCATAAAAAACCTCCTATAAAGATAGCTAGGAGATACAGCTTGCTATAACTCCTAGCAATATATTATATATTTCCTAATTTTAGTGTTTAATTTATAAAAAGTCAATTAAACCATTTGAAATTACACTAGATTGATTATATCTATTACTGCTGCAAGGCAAATTTTCATTAGGAAAATCTAAAGTATCACCAATTTGAGCAGCTTTAATTGTGTTGGATGGTATAGATAGTATTCTTCCATCTTCAAGAGCAATATAGGCCTCAATATTATTAAAATCTACAATAGTAACTTTCATGAATATAACCTCCTAGGTTTAGGATGGCTAAAAAAAAATAAGATATACACAAAATTAAGTGTATATCTTATTTATTAATAGATATCTTTATAAATAATTTTAAAAACCTTTAAAGATTCTTCTATTCTAGGTTTTAATATAGCTTTCTTTTTTTCAAAATTATCTTTTCCCTGATCAGTTAAGCGATATATCTTTTGAAATTTCTTTTCTGGATTATCCCATTCACCAATTATATCGCCGCTTTTTTCAAGCTTTTTTAATATAGGATATATACCCCCTGTACTTGGAGTCCATAAACCTTTAGTTCTCTTACCAATTTTATTGGAAATATCATTTCCGTTTGAAGGATCAAGGCTTAAAATATGAAGAACATATATAGGAAGAAGACCTTTTGTAAAAATCTGACCAACTAAAGCTTGTTCTTTATGCTCTTTTTGTGATTTTTTAAGTTCCTTAACGTTTTTCTTGTATTCTTCGTATAAAAGTTTTTCTTCAGATTTTATATCCTTATCTGAATAATTCATGACACTATATAACCTCTTCTACAACAAAGCCAATAAGACCAGGACCTGTATTAAGACCAAGAGCAGGACCGATAACTCCACGGTGCATCTCATTAATATTATCGTTATTTAGATCTTTTAAGTTATCAAATAAAATATCTCCTTCAACCTTATTATCAGCATCCATAACCCAGAAATTACACTTACCTTTAGCTAAATGTTCTTCAGCAATTTCTTTTAACTTGCTAATAGCTTGTTTTTTACCTCTTGCTTTAGCATAAGTACGGAATGTTCCATCTGGATCTATAGTTATTAATGGCTTAATGTTTAAAAACTCGGCTATAGTTCCTGCTACCTTACCGATTCTTCCGCCTCTTTTTAAATATTCTAATGTATCAATAACGAAGTATGTTTCAGTTCTTGAACGTTTATCTTCAAGAGTTTTTACTATTTCATCAAAACTTTTTCCTTCATTTATCATCTTTGCTGCATGAAGAACAATAGCACCTTCAGCCATTGTAAGAGTTTTTGAGTCAAAGATATAAGTTGTTAAAGCTGGATGATCTTCAACTAATAATCTTACTGAATTCCAAGTACCTGAGAATTGACTTGAAATAAAAATACCGATTACATGAGTGTAACCTTCGTTTTCTAAGTCACATAAAATACTATCTATTTTTTCAACACTAGGTAATGATGTTGTTGGTATTTCTTTATCTAATGATTTAAACAGTTCATGAGGAGTTATAGTTACACCATCTTCAAATTCTTTATCAGAATAGATTATTCTAAATGGTGCAGAATATATATTATATTTTTTTAATAACTCTGGAGTTAAATCAGCTGCACTATCAGTTAATATTGCAATTTTTTGCATGGATATACCTCCTATAAATTCGATGGATAGTAGGTTTTAAAATAAAAAACCTTATCACTATTGATAAGGTTAACTATATCACTATTGATAAGTTATAGCAAGGAAATTTAATGTAATATTTCAATTTTGCTTTTTATATCTACTATATTCCACATAGTTTTTCCTGGAGAAAGAAATATTTCATTTCCTTTTATATCAGTTAATTTTGTTTTACTATCTTTAGAACTTCTACTCCATTTTGCCTCTATCATTTTTCCTTTAGAAAATACAAAGCCATCACCGTCACCTATTAGAGGAATATTTAGATGAGAATTATCACTACATAGGGATATAGGAGTTTTCTGTATGATTATATTAGAGAAGCAAAGCTGACTATTATTTAAAGAATCTATAGCAGGCTTTGAATTCATGGTTTTATAGTAAAGATTATCTTTATATTCATAGCTTGTATTATAAGATTTGTTTACAATTAAATTTATTTTGTTAGCTGAGTTTAAGTCATTAGAATTAAAATAATTTTCATCATAAGAATATTCTTTAGATTTAATAATATTTATAGAGTTATCAGCAATATATTTTTTTATATTATCTGATGAAGTATAAAGATTATGAGGAGCAGCTTTAGATGAATCTCTCCAAAAATAAGAGCCCTTATCAATTTCATTAATACTAATTAAAGATGAGTCGTTACTAATAGTGTTAAGGGCCTCTAAAGAACCTCCACAGTGAGCAAAAGGAAGGTTAAATTCTTTTATTATATCTAGAAAATATGGTCTTACACTTCTAACAGGTCCAATGGAAGAAGGATAGCTAGAAGAAAATAGAGCTAAAAATCTAGGAATTCCACCTTCAGCACTTGTTTCATATAAGATGTCTGCATATGAAAGTCCACTTTGAGGTCTTGCTCTTTCAGAATTTTCCACTATTACCATAAATGCAGAATTATTATTTTCTTCTTTAGAACATTCTAAACCAGTATAGAAATTATAATATTTTTGTTCTGTATTACATTCTTTTGTGTAGTTATCTATTGAGTTTTTTGCTTTTGTACATCCAAAGCAATATATAAATATACATGATATAGATATAGCTGTTAACAACTTTCTCATGACAATATTTCCTCCTATAATAGAATAAATACATATTAATAATTATAAACAAAAAGTAAAAATTTTACACTAATTAATGTATTATAAATGTGTTATATCTAAAAATCTTTAAAAAATAGAGAAATGAAGAATAAAGGAGTAATAATAATGGATATAGAACATTAATCAATTTTTTGCAGATATTGATATATGAAGATTAATGAAGTATAATTAATTTTGTGATGAACAAATATACTATATATTGTGTATCTAAAATATAAAGGCAACAATATGCAGTACAATGGGAGTGAGACCAGTGCTATATGTTATAAAGAGGGACGGAAGAACAGACGAGTTCAACGAAGAAAAAATAGCAGGTGCAATTATGGGTGCAGCTAATGAAATCGCTGTCAATATAGAGCCTGAAAAAGTTTCAGAAATAGTTGAAAGAGCAGTAGAATGTATTAAGTTAAAAGAGAAGAATAGAGTCACAGTTGAAGAAATTCAAAATTGTGTTGAAAAAGCGTTAAAGGAAAGTGAATGTTTTCAAATAGCAGTGGCATATTCGTATTATAGAGAAGAAAGAACCAATGTCAGACAGCTAAAGTCAGACTTAATGAAAGCTATCGAAAAGATAGGTGTTCAAACAGATAGAGATAATGCGAATGTAGGTAATAATTTTAGTTCTAAGCTACTAAGAATAGCTTCAGAATCAAATAAGTGGCATAACTTAGCTTCTATGCCTAAGAATTTAGCTAAAGCTCATGAAACAGGAGATTTATACTATCATGATTTAGATAGCTATAACCTAACAACAAATTGTCTTCATATACCAACTAGAAAAATGCTTGAAGCAGGATTTAATACTGGGTATGGAACAATAAATAGACCTAAGAGAATAGAAACAGCAGCAGAATTATCATGTATACTTCTACAATCTACTCAAAACGATATGTTTGGGGGACAATCTCATCCAAATTTTGATAATGATATGTCCTTATTCATAGAACCTACAAGACAGGAAATTATAAAACAGTATAAAGAATTAGGAATTTCTGAAGAGAGAATGGATGAATTAGTTAATAAAAGATTAATAGAAAGAATTCATCAAGCAATGCAAGGCGTTGTATATAATTTAAATACAATGCATTCAAGAGCTGGTTCGCAGGTTCCTTTTAGTTCTGTCAATATAGGGTTACCTGATTCAGAAGATGCAGCATTAGTATGTAAAATTTTCTTAGAAGAATATAATAAAGGATTAGGAAAAGGTGAACAACCTATATTTCCTAACATAATATTCAGAGTAAAAGAAGGCGTAAATAGAGAAAAAGATGATCCATATTATTATTTATATGAATTAGCATGTAAAGTAGCAGCAAAAAGAATGAATCCTACTTTCATGAATATAGACGCAGATTTTAATAAAGAATATTACGATAAAGGTTATGTTCCAGCAACTATGGGATGTAGAACTTACCTTATGTCAAACATAAATGGAGAGCCAGGATGTGAAGGAAGAGGCAATATTGCTCCTGTCACAATTAATTTACCAAGGATAGCTATTCAAGCTAAACATGATGTAGATAAATTCTTTGATATTTTTTCACAAAGAATTGAAATGGCTAAAGATTCATTATTACATAGATATAGTGTATTAAAGAACTTAAAGGTTAAAGATTTACCATTCGTAGCTGGTCAAGGGCTAATGAAAGGATCTGAAAAGTTAAGTGATGAAGATTCAATAGAACCAATTTTAAAACAAGGAACTTGGGGAATTGGATTTATAGGACTTGCAGAAGCATTAACAGCATTGATTGGAAAACATCATGGTGAAGATGAAGAAGCAAGAGCATTAGGATATAAAATTATCTCTTTCTTAAGAGAAAATACAGATAGATTAACAAAGGAAACTAAGCTTAATTGGAGCACATATGCAACTCCAGCAGAAGGTTTATCAGGAAAGTTCATTAAGATGGATAAGAGCCTATTTGGAATTATACCTGGAGTTACAGATAAAGATTACTATACTAATAGTTATCATGTTCCAGTTAAATATCCAATATCAATAAAGAGTAAAATTGATATTGAAGCACCTTTCCACAAGATGTGTAATGGAGGCCATATAAGTTATATTGAAGTAGATGATACTCCATCTGGTGAAACAATAATGGATATTATAAATTATGCATATAAATACACTAATATAAGTTATATGGGTGTTAACTTCCATATAAGATACTGTAAAAATTGTGGAGAGAGTCTTCATAGTAATGAACAAAAGTGCCCTAAGTGTGAAAGTGAGGATATTCAAGGAATATCAAGAGTCACAGGATATTTAAGTCTTGATGAAAGATTTGGTCCAGGAAAAGTTCAGGAAAGAGGAGATAGAGTAACTCATACTGAAACTCATAAGCATGTATATAAATAGAAATATATTATAAATTTAAAGTATTAAAAAGGAGTTATTGCATTAACGTTATAAAATATAGCATTAGCAATAAGCTCCTTTTTTATTTAAACAAATATTATTTGTTTTTATTATCTATATATAAATATGCGGCTGTAGTTATTATTGTTGTAGTAGTACATATAATTGAAGTGAATAACAACAATAATAAAGAGCTCATAAAATAACAAGTCCAAGAACTCAAAGTGCAAATAGAACATAGTATAATGCTTATTTTAAGAGCTTGTTTGTTTTTTACATTTATATTAGACATTTATAAATCCCTCCAATTAAATAAAATACTAAATATTATTAGCTATAGTAGCAATTCCACCAATAGTAGTTGTAATACCAGCCGAAACAGCACTATATCCAGCAACTTTAGTTAGACCAGTAGATTCTGGAGTACCTAAAAGTGCTACTCCGCCAACAGTAGCTGCAACACCACCAACTGCTCCCCAAAATGTACCGGCATTTATTTCTTCAAGAGAAAGTTCGTTTATTTCTAAAAAAGAATTATTAATATAAAGTTCCATAAAAAGCCTCCCCAAATATAAATTTATTTACAAGCGTAGTCTAAACATGCAGAACCAGCAGCAACAGCACCAGATCCGGAAGCAATACCAGCATAAATTCCAATAGCTGGAGTACCAATAACACTAGCACCTATTCCAGTAGCGGTTCCAATAATTGGAGCGGCTCCAATTATTACCATTTCAAGGAAAGCTGCACCAGCTTGTTTCCACCCTCCACCATTGATAGAGTTTAAATCTTGTTCATTTAATACTGAAAAATTTAAATTATTTTGCATAGTTAATATTCCTCCTTTGTGTTTTTGTAAAAGTATCTATATTTTAGATAAAATAATTTTTTTGTAAAAATATAGGCTTTTTTATAGAAAAATATTAACATGATTAGATATAAAAGTAAATATATAATTAAATACAAAAAAACTACAAAATGAGATAAAAAAGAAAAGTAGAATATAATATAAATTAACAAGTATAACTAAGTTAAATTAATTATTTATGCATATAAATATATTTAATATAATATTTTATAAAAAGTTAAGAAATAATTTGTAGTAATGAATATAAATGTTTTAAGGGGCAATTAAGTTGTAAGAAACCTAGATATATTAAATATTTATCTTATTACAACAATCTATAAAATATGAATGAAATAAATAAAAACTTGCAAAAAAAGATGAAAAATATTCTTTTTAATATAAACAATATATGTTTTTTGAAAGATTAAGGATAATTTCTTGCAAAAGAATGGGAAATATATTTGAAATTGTGTTGTTATTTAATTATCGATATGATAGAATTAAATTGCAAGGTAAAAAATTCAATATTTCTATATATAAGGAAACATTGGGGGAGAAAAGTTTCTTTATAAATATAGATAAAAAAGAATAAATATACGGGGGCGATTATTTTGGCAGTAAGCAGACAGGATGGTAAGAAAATTTATATTGTAGACACAACCCTTAGAGATGGAGAGCAAACAGCTGGGGTTGTTTTTGCTAATGAAGAAAAAGTTGCAATAGCAACAATGTTAAGTGATTTAGGGGTAGATCAGCTTGAAGTTGGTATTCCAACAATGGGCGGAGACGAAAAGAAAGCAATTAAAGAAATTGTAAAGAAAAATCTAAAACCAAGTATAATGGCTTGGAATAGACCAGTAATATCAGATATTCAAGAATCAATTGATTGTGGAGTAGACGCAGTTGCAATCTCAATATCAGTATCAGATATCCATATCAAAAATAAGCTTAGAAAATCAAGAGAATGGGTATTAGAAAAAATGGTTGAAGGTGTAGAATTCGCCAAGAAAAATGGACTTTATGTTTCTGTAAATGGTGAAGATGCATCAAGAGCTGATGATGATTTCTTAGTTCAATTCATCAATACAGCTAAACAAGCAGGTGCTGATAGATTTAGATATTGTGATACTGTTGGTGTTATGGAGCCATTTGGTATTGAAAAGAAAATTGAAAACTTATATAAGAAAACAAATTTTGATATAGAAATGCATACACATAATGATTTTGGTATGGCTACAGCTAATGCCGTTGCAGGTGTTAGAGGTGGAGCTAACTATGTTGGGTTAACTGTTAATGGACTTGGAGAAAGAGCTGGTAATGCAGCACTTGAAGAAGTATTAATGGCATTTAAATATGTATATGGTTATGATGTTGATGTTGATACAACTAAGTTCAGAGAAATATCAGAATATGTATCTAGAGCATCAGGAAGAGATCTTCCAATATGGAAAGCTATAGTAGGTACAAACATGTTTGCACATGAATCAGGAATTCATGCAGATGGGGCAATTAAAAATCCTAAGAACTATGAAGCTTTTGATCCACATTCAGTTGGATTAGAAAGACAAATAGTTATAGGTAAACATTCAGGAAAAGCAGCAATAGTTAATAAGTTTAAAGAATATAACATTGAATTAGCAGATGAAGAAGCATCAGCAATTCTTGAAAGTGTTAGAGCACTATCAGTAAGGTTAAAAAGAAGCTTATTCGATAAAGAATTAGTTACTTTATATAAAGATTATAAAAAGAGCAATAAATAATTAGGGGGACAAAAATGGGAGATAATTTAGTTTATAAGATTCTTAAAAGCCATTTAGTTGAAGGTGAATTAAAGGTTGGTGAACCAATATCTTTAAAGATAGATAGAACTTTAACTCAAGATTCTACTGGTACTATGGCATATCTTCAGCTTGAAGCAATGGGGATAGACAGAGTAAAAACAAAAAGATCTGTAGCATTTGTAGACCATAATATGTTACAACAAGGTTTTGAAAATGCAGATGACCACAAATTCATACAAACAGTAGCATCTAAATATGGTGTTTACTTTTCTAAACCAGGTAATGGTATCTGCCATCAAATATTCTTAGAAAGATTTTCAGTTCCAGGAGATACTTTAATAGGTTCTGATAGCCATACTCCAACTGCAGGTGGAGTTGGTATGCTTGCAATGGGAGCTGGTGGATTAGATGTTGCACTTGCAATGGGCGGTGGAGCATATAATATTAACACTCCAAAGGTTGTTAAGATTGAATTAAAAGGTAAACTAAACAAGATGGTATCTGCTAAAGATGTTATTCTTGAAGTTTTAAGAAAGCTAACTGTTAAAGGTGGAGTTGGTATAGTATTTGAATATGCTGGAGAAGGAGTTAAAACACTTTCAGTTCCAGAAAGAGGTACTATAACTAACATGGGAGCTGAACTTGGAGCAACTACTTCAATATTCCCAAGTGATGAAAGAACATTAGAATTCTTTAAAGCACAAGGAAGAGAAGAAGACTGGAAAGAATTTAAGCCAGATGAAGATGCAAAATATGATGATGTAGTTACTGTAGATTTAAGTGCATTAGAACCACTTACAGCTAAACCACATATGCCAGATAATGTTGTAAAGGTAAAAGAAGCTGGTAAGATTAAAGTTGATCAAGTATTTATAGGAAGCTGTACAAACTCTTCATACGAAGATTTAATGAAGGTTGCTAAGATATTAAAGGGTAATAAGGTTGATCCAAATGTAAGCTTAGTTATAGGACCAGGTTCAAGACAAGTTATGGAAATGATAGCTAGAAACGGAGCTTTAGCTGATATAATCAGTTCAGGAGCAAGAATTCTAGAAAACTCATGTGGACCATGTATAGGTATGGGTCAAGCACCTGGAACTAACGGAATTTCACTTAGAACTGTAAACAGAAACTTCTATGGTAGAAGTGGAACATTATCAGGACAAATTTATATAGTAAGTCCAGAAACAGCAGCCGTTTCTGCAATTAAGGGATATCTTACAGATCCAAGAGAAATGGATGTTGATATATCAGTTGAAATGCCTGAAAAGTTTATTATAGATGATTCTATGATTTTACCTCCAGCACCAACTAATGCAGAAGTAGAAGTTGTAAGAGGTCCAAACATAAAACCATTCCCAGTAAATAAACCACTAGGTGAAGAAGTAGAAGGAAAGGTTATTATTAAGGTTGAAGATAATATAACAACTGACCATATTATGCCTTCAAACTCTAAGTTATTACCTTTTAGGTCTAACATTCCTTATCTTGCAGGATTCTGTTTTAATACAATAGATCCAGAGTTCCCTAAGAGAGCTCAAGATAATAATGGTGGAGTTATTGTTGCTGGTGAAAACTATGGACAAGGGTCATCAAGAGAACATGCTGCACTTGCTCCATTATACTTAGGAGTAAAAGCTGTTGTTGCTAAGTCTTTTGCTAGAATTCACAAAGCAAACTTAATTAACAATGGAATAATCCCAGTAGAATTCAAAGATCCATCAGTATACGATAAGATAGATATGCTTGATGAATTAAAGATAGAAAATGTTCAAGATGCTTTAGATAAGGGAGTTGTAGTGATTAAAAATGTTACTAAGAACTTTACATTTGAAACTGAAGCTGAATTAGGTGAAAAAGAAATTGCTGTTATTAAAGCTGGTGGAAGATTAAACTACGTAAAACATAATAACTAAGAATAAATTATTAATAAGGCTGTTTTAAAGGGAATTCTTTAAAGCAGCCTTTGTCATGATTTTGGATGGATTTTGTATATAAAATTAACATATATTGAAAGTGAAAATAAAAAGAAGTATAATACGGGTATATTTACAAAAAATATAATAGGGGGTATATAATGGTTAGGATTTACAAGTGTCCAAATTGCGGTGGCAATATGTTATTTGATCCACAAAAGAAATTGTTATGCTGTGAAAGCTGTGGTTCAACAAAGAATCCCAATGAATTTAATGAATCAGAAGTAAAAGAAGAGGATAATGGAACTGAAGAAGGCGGAGTAGTCAATTATAAATGTCCTAGCTGTGGAGCAGAATTAGTTACTGATGAGTATACATCTGCTACTATTTGTGCTTACTGTGGGTCTCCCAACATAATTGAAGATAGACTTAGCAGCACCTTTGAACCAGATAGAATAATACCTTTTAAATATGATCGTAATTATACTATTGAAGCAATTAGAAAATGGTGTAATGATGGAATATTCTCACCAGCAGATTTATTAAGGAAGAGTAATTTAGATAAGGTTACAGGAATTTATGTACCTTTCTGGTTATATGACATTTATACTAATACAGATATGTCTGCAGAAGGAACAAGAGTTAGGGTTTATAGACGTGGAGATACAGAATATACAGAAACCTCTAGATTTGATGTATATAGAAATGTAGATGCTGAATTTGATAAGATTCCAGCAGATGCATCAAAAAAGATGGAAGATAGATTTATGGACTTAATGGAACCTTTTAATTATGGTGAATTAACAGATTTTGATATGTCTTATATGTCTGGGTATATGGCTGAAAAATATAATTATAGTTCTAAAGAACTATCAGGAAGAGCAATAGGCAGAGTTGATAAATATGCAACAGAATTAGCAAAAGAGACAATCTCAGGCTATGATTCAGTATCAGTACTACGTTCAAATGTTAATAGTGACATAAGAAATGAAGAATATGTTTTACTTCCAGTTTGGATATATAAGTATAGATATAACAATCAAGATTATACATTTATGATGAATGGTCAAACAGGCAAGATAATAGGAAAACCTCCTATTAGCAAAGCTAGGGTATTTGGAGTATATCTATCATCCATGATAGCTGTATTTTTAATATTAAAGCTTATAGTACTTTTTATAGGAGGTACATTCTAATGCAAAAATATAAAAAAGTAATGCTAGTAGTTTATATAGTCATTGCCATTTTATTAGTTGTAGGGTTAAAAACTCGCTATGAAAGAAGGATAAGGACTGATATAGACATTAAATCTGAAAGTAGAATTTTTGATGATGCAAATTTACTTACTCTTGATGAAGAAGTAAAACTTGATAAGAGTTTGAAGGATATTATTAAGTCAGAGAAGATTGATGTTGCTATAGTCACAACTAATAATACCAATGGAAAATCGTCTCAAGAATATGCAGAGAATTTCTATACTGAACATGGTTTTGGATATGAAAAGAAAAAAGGTGCAGGAGTACTATTGTTAATTGATATGGATACTTCTAAAACTGGTAAACGAAAAATTTGGATGTCAACCTGTGGTTATAGTAAAAAATATATTACTGATAAGATAGCAACAAAAATATGCAATAATATTAAAGATCAGTGTAGTAATGGGCAATACTATGATGCTAGTTCAAAATTCCTAAGCGAAACAGAATCATATATGAATAAGTTAAATTCGTTCCCAGCAGTTATGGAGAATACAGTAATAGTATTTCTTATGGCAGCAGTAAGTACAGGAATATTTATCTTTATTAAAGTAAAGACTTTTGGAATGAAGGTAACAGCTGGTGCTTCAACTTATGTAGATAGAAATTCAGTAAGAATTAATTCAGAAAGAGATATTTTCTTAGGAAAAACAGTTACAACTAGAGTAATTGAGCGAGATAATGGAGGTTCTGATTCTGGCGGCAGTAGTGGCGGAGGAGGCTCTGATTTCGGCGGCGGAGGAGCAGACTTTTAATTAAATACATTAGATTAAAAGAGAGGAGATTTTTTAAATTTCCTCTTTAATTAAAAATAAATGGGGGCTTAAAAAATGAAAACAGAAGAAATAATATCATTAGATTTAAATTCTCTTTGTGTGTATAAGAGAATATTTAAAGAAGAAATTGGGGATAAATTTAGTATCCTTGTGGATAAAATAATTACTAAAGCTGATTTATCAGAATGTCTTAATGCATATAGTGAGTTTGTGTATGGATTATTCACAGAAAATAATAATTTATCTTTTAAAGAAAGCATTGTGGATAATATGCTTTTAGGAAATAATCCTTTCAATGTTACATTAGAAGAGAAAGGGGATATACCTAAATTTATAGTAAGTGGATTTTCTAATGAAGTAAGAGCTTTAGGAAATATAACTTCTATAACAAGTAAGGACATAAAAGATATATTAATAAATAAATATGGAGAATATGAAGAAAATCAAGTAAGAATAAAATCTCTAATGGATTGGGGATTAAATAAAGAAAGGTACATAGCTAAGAATAGTACTGATTTTGAAAAAATAAAAGAAGAGCTTATAAATAGTGAAGCTTGGGAAGATAAAGCTAAAGACATAATTGATTTTCATAAGAAAAATGGTACTGGAAGATCGACTGCCTATAGTGCCTTTGTATGGGAACGCTTTGAAAATGAGAATGAAGGACATTTAAGAGAAGTAGCAGAACCAGATCCTATTAGACTTTCTGATTTAGTTGGTTATGAAGATCAAAAGAAAGACATAATAAATAATACGGAACATTTCTTAAAAGGAATGCCAGCTAACAACTTATTATTATATGGATCAAGAGGAACAGGTAAATCTTCAACTGTTAAGGCTATTTTAAATGAATATTATGAACAAGGTTTAAGACTTATTGAAGTTGATAAAGACCAATTAAGTGACTTTACAAGAATCATAAGATTACTAAAACATAAGAAGCAAAAGTTCATTATATTTGTAGATGACCTTGTTTTTGCAGAAAATGAAGCTAGTTATTCAGCTTTAAAGACAATTCTTGAAGGAAGAGTTGAAAATAGACCTGATAATATTTTAATATACGCAACAACTAATAGAAGACATTTAGTTCAAGAAAAATATGATGATTCAAATGATTTATATGCTAAAGATACTAAGGAAGAACAACTTTCATTAGCTGATAGATTTGGTATAACAATAAGCTTCTTTGCTCCAAGCCAAAAGGAATTCTTAAATATTGTTGATGGAATTGCTAAGGCAAGAAACTTAAATGTGGATGAAGAATACTTACATTTTGAAGCATTGAAGTGGGAAAAGTGGCATAATGGAAGATCTCCAAGATCAGCAAGACAGTTTATTGACTGGCTTCAAGGAGAACTTGAAAAGTAAGGGATTAAGAGCTGCAAATAGCTATATTTTGCAGCTTATATTTTTATAGAAAAGTACCAGTTAAATGGTATAATTAACATATAAGTAAAAACTAGAAGGTGAAATGCATGTCAAAAATGATAAGACTATCAGGAATTGCATATGAAAGTTTGGTTAATGGTCCAGGAATTAGAAGAGTATTCTTTTCTCAAGGATGCAGGCATAATTGTGAGGGATGTTTTAATCAAGATACTCATGATTTTGATGGTGGAGAAGAAAAGGATATGGATGAACTTATTTCTGATGTTTTAAGCAATCCATTTTTAAAAGGAGTTACATTCAGTGGAGGAGACCCATTTGAAAGAGCAGAAGAATTTGCTTATATGGCAGAAGCTTTTAAGAAACATAATTTAAATGTGTGGAGTTATACTGGATATACTTATGAATACATAATTGAAAATATTGATAAAAGACCTGGATGGAGAAAGCTTATGGAAAACTTAGATGTATTAGTAGATGGTAAGTTTGAAATGGACAAAATGGTTGATGGGTTAAAGTTTAGGGGATCATCAAATCAAAGAATAATTGATGTG
Source organism: Clostridium sp. DSM 8431 (assembly GCF_900116755.1). GTDB lineage: Bacteria > Bacillota > Clostridia > Clostridiales > Clostridiaceae > Clostridium. The sequence continues at coordinate 11,379 of NZ_FPBY01000020.1, read as the reverse complement.
AAGAAAAGCTTGGAAGAAGGTAATGTAAATTTATTTCAGGTTTAAAAAGGAAGGGTTTAGGTATGAATAAAAAGCGTTCAGTATGGTTATTGGTTTCAGCATTAGTGTCAACAATTTATGTATTATATTTATTTGTTTATTATGGCAATTTAGTTACTTCAACGGATGGGGTTCTTCATGAAACAGCAGTTACTTTAGCTATATTTATAGTGCCTCATTTAATTCTTACTGCAATTGGAGCTGTATTTAACTGGTTTGCCTTTGCAACAAATATGAGGGCATTAGCCTTAAGTTGTGGGATTATATATATAATTGGATTCTTAGCTGGAATATTATATCTTCCAATTAATTTAATAGTAGTTCCATCTATAATATTAAGCTTTGTTGGTTTTGTAAAATTGAAAAAAATAAATGATTTAAATACTCCTAAGAGTAAAGAAGAGGAATTTTAGATAATTTATAGACCTTTATTGGATATCTAAGAATAATAACTTCCTGTGATAAGTTGTATTGTCACAGGAAGTTATTATTTTATAAAGTAGACTATTATATAATTCTTATTGATTCTTTTTGTGTATTTCTTTGATTATTAAATATGTACAAAGAAATATTGCAGGTATGAAAGTTATCTCTGCTACAAAAAAATATGTTCCAATAACATCGCTTCTACACCAGTTATTCTCCAATAAGAGAAATAAAGCTATGAAGAACAAGAAGTAAATAGAAAGCTTTTTTTGGATATTTTTCATGTTAACCTCCCATAATTTAATATTTTATAGTCAAAAATTATACTATTTTAGTAAATTATTATCATAGTATCATAAAAATATTTCAATTTAAAGAAAAATATATAATTATATAATTGTGGTGTACATATTTTGAATTATCCTTATTTTAGGGGGAGTAAAGGTGAAATATAAATTTTTAAAGATTACAGGAGATATAGGATTTTATAGAGATGTCTATTTAGAAAATGAAGAAACAGGTAAGATTGAATGTTGTTTTGATGATTCAATACTTTCTAGTACTAATAATTTTGAATTTATGAAAATAGAAGAAAGTTATGAATGTAAGATTGCGCTTTTTGGTACTTTAGCAGAAAAAGCAGTAGTTTCTATGCCAGAGTATATAGTTGAATGTACTGTTATTGATAGAAGATGCAGTATTGGTAGATTAAACTTTATGAAGGTAGAAGTTGAAGGAAGTACTTATTATATCCAATTAGTTGACTTAGGCGAAGACTTTAATAATACTAAGTTCAAATTTCAGTGTACTAGAAAAGATTTAATTCAAGTTGATGATGTTATCCATCATCGAATACTATAACTAAGATGGAAAAGAGATTATATCAAAGTAAAATTTGACATAATCTCTTTTGTAATATATTAGAAATCAGATTGTCCTGTAGTTCTTGGGAATGGTAATACGTCTCTTATGTTACCCATACCAGTGATGTACATGATTAATCTTTCAAATCCTAGACCAAATCCAGCATGTTTAGTTTCTCCATACTTTCTAAGTTCTAAGTACCACCAGTAATCTTCTTCCTTAAGACCTAATTCAGCCATTCTAGCCTTTAATACATCAAGTCTTTCTTCTCTTTGGCTTCCTCCGATGATTTCTCCGATTCCTGGAACTAAACAGTCACAAGCAGCAACAGTCTTTCCATCATCGTTCATTCTCATGTAGAATGCCTTTATATCTTTTGGATAGTCAGTAACGAATACTGGTTTCTTGAAGTGTTCTTCAGTTAAATATCTTTCATGTTCAGTTTGAAGATCTATACCCCATTCAACTGGATATTCGAATTTTCTTCCACAGTTCTTTAATATTTCAACTGCTTCAGTATAAGTTACCTTACCAAAGTCTGAAGAAATAACGTGGTTTAATCTATCTATTAATCCCTTATCGATAAACTTGTTGAAGAATTCCATTTCTTCTGGACATTCATCCATAACGTACTTAATAACATACTTAAGCATGTTTTCAGCAAGTTCCATGTCATCAGCTAAATCAGCGAAAGCTATTTCTGGTTCAATCATCCAGAATTCAGCTGCATGTCTTGTTGTATTTGAGTTTTCAGCTCTAAAAGTAGGTCCAAATGTATAAACATTTCTAAATGCTAAAGCAAAAGTTTCAGCGTTTAATTGACCTGATACTGTAAGGTTAGTTTCTTTACCAAAGAAGTCTTGTTTGTAATCAACTTTTCCATCTTCTGTCTTTGGTACATTGTTTAGGTCTAGAGTAGTTACTTGGAACATTTCTCCTGCACCTTCACAGTCAGAACCAGTTAGGATTGGAGTATGAGTATATACGAATCCTTGATCTTGGAAGAACTTATGTATAGCATAAGCTGCTACTGAACGTACTCTAAATACTGCTGAGAATGCATTACTTCTTGGTCTTAAGTGAGCTATAGTTCTTAAGTACTCAAAAGTATGTCTCTTCTTTTGTAGAGGATAGTCTGAATCTGACATTCCTTCGATTATAACTTCTTTTGCTTGAATTTCAAAAGGTTGTTTAGCTTCTGGAGTTTCAACTAATGTACCTACAACTGTGATTGATGAGCTTATAGGTAATTTTGATATTTCTTTAAAGTTTTCAAGTTTGTTATCAAAAACTACTTGGATGTTTTTGAAGAAAGAACCATCGTTAACTTCTATGAAACCAAAAGCATTAGATGCTCTTAAAGTTCTAATCCAACCTGATATTGTTACATCTTTTGAAAGATATTCATTTGTGTTTCTGTAAATTGACTTTACTAATACAGATTTATTCATTTTTGCCTCCCATAATACAATAAATTTTTTTCTAAAATAAAAAAATCTTCAATCCTAAAATTAGGACGAAGATAAATATCGCGGTACCACCTAAATTGCTAAAAAATTAGCCTCTCAGACAGACATATAAATGCCTTACAGCTATAACGGGCTGAAACCGTCTAATCCTACTAATTAAAAATTTTCAGTTAGAAACTCAGAGATGTTCTTCGGAAATAAGCTTCGTATAAGGCTTCCACCGTCCCTTAATCGCTAAAACTACATCTTAAACCTACTCTTCTCTTCATGGTAATATCTTAATTACATTAATACTGATTTTACAATACTTTACTAACAAATGCAACTATTCTGACATACACTATTATGAATTAAAAAAAATGGAGGCTAAATATGTATAAGGAGCGAATACTTAATAAGAAAATAGGAGAACTTAATTTATTAAAAACAAGGCTAGTATCAAGAAGTGATGATGAGGAAGTTATTAAAGAAAAAATAAGAGAATCATTAGATGATATAGAACTTATATTAAAAGATTTTGAGTACATTAAAGAGGATGAGGTTAGTAAAGAAGAGGATACAGATATTGATATTGAAATGTTTGTTAAACGTGGAGGGTATAGATGTGACTCTCAGTTTACCATTAATGATTTAGAAAAATATAATGATAAAGATGAAGAGCTTCTTTATATTTCAGTTGATGGAACTGTTTATGATGTAAGTGAAAGCAGGTTCTGGAAAGAAAGCGTTGGAGGAAAAGAGGCAAATGAAAGAATTTTTTCAACAGCTTCATTAGGAAACCCTGAATCATTGGCAGAAGGAAAAGTAGTAGGTACATTAGTAGAATAGATAAAGAGAGCCTGACCATAATTTACGGTCAGACTCTCTTTTTTATAATTCTTTTCCTTCTTCAAAACTATGAATAAGTGAAGATGGGAAATTAGCAAGTTGCATTTCTTTTAATAAACCACTTAATTCATAAGATACGTGTTTGATTTGAGCTTTAACACTTCCGTTTTTATCAATATCTAAAATACAGTAAGTTGCATTTGGTGTTCCTATTTTAGGCTTTCCAACACTTCCATCATTTATAAATAACTTAGTGCCAAATTGCTTTACTGAAGGAATATGAGTATGAGCACATACTAAAATATCTTCTTCTAAGTTTTTCATGATTTCTGCTGTATTATCAGCGCCTTCTAAAAGATATTCATTTATGGCATTAGGACTACCATGAACAAATTTAATCTTCTTTCCGTTAAATTCTAAAGTCATAGATGTTGGAAGGTTATCAAGATAGTGTTTATTCATAGCTCTAACTTCATTAACAGCCCATGGAAGAGAAAAAGAGTTTGTAGCATTGTCTCTTATATATGTGAACCCTCCATCTACTACTGAAGCATCATAATTTCCTTTTAAACATAGTATGTTTTTTCTTTTTATTGTTGCTATTACTTCATTTGGGTGTGGACCATATCCAACTAAATCTCCTAAACAGATAGTTAAATCTGCTCTTTCATCATCTATATCTTCTAAAACTTTTCTTAAAGCATAAAGGTTACCGTGAATATCTGATATAATTGCTAACTTCATTTTTATGCCGCCTCCATAATATTTAATTAAGGTAATTATATCACAAAGAAGATAGATATTTATTTTTATATGCGTTAATATAAGAATAAAGTAATAAGTTAAGGAGGACTACTATGAAAACAGAAAGAGTAGCTAGAGTATTACAAGAAATGGATGCAAGGGGATTAAAGCAAATATTAATATCTGCACCACCATCTATTTTTTATTTAACAGGAAAATGGTTTAGTCCTGGAGAAAGAATGATTACTTTACTTATAAAGAGTAATGGAGAACACAAATTAATAGTAAATAAACTATTCACAGTAGAAGAAGAATTAGGCGTAGACCTAGTATGGTATGGAGATGCAGAAGATCCAACAGAGGTATTATCAAAATTAATTGATAAAAATGAAGTTTTAGGTATAGATAAAACTTGGCCTTCGCACTTTTTAATTTCCCTTATGGAAAGACATGCAGCTTCAGGTTTTGTTAATTCTTCACCTATTATAGATAGAATAAGAATGATAAAAGATGAAGAAGAACGTGAACTTATGAGAATTTCTTCTAAGAAGAATGATAATGTAATGAAGAACTTCTGGAAAGAACTTAAAGAAGGTTTAACAGAAAAAGATTGCGTTGATATATTAAAGAGACTTTATGAAGCAGAAGGAGTAATGGAATTCTCATTTGATCCAATCGTTGCTTTTAGTCCAAACGGAGCTGATCCTCACCATGAAACAGATAATTCAGTTCTTAAAAAAGGTCAAAGCATTGTAATTGATATTGGAGGAATATATAAATCATACTGCTCAGATATGACAAGAACAGTATTCTTTGGAGAAGAACCAAGTGAAGAGCATAAAAAGATTTATGAAATAGTAAAAGAAGCAAATCGTAGAGGTATAGCTGCAGTTAAAGAAGGAGTAAAATTCTCAGAAATAGATGCTGCTGCTAGAGATTATATAGAATCTATGGGATATGGAGAATATTTCACACATAGAACTGGACACAGTATAGGAATCGAAACTCATGATTTTGGTGATGTTGGGCAAGTTAATCATGATGAAGTAAAAGAAGGAATGATTTTTTCAATAGAACCTGGAATCTATTTAAAAGATGATATTGGAGTTAGAATTGAAGATCTTGTAATGGTTAAAAAAGATGGAGCTGAAATTTTAAACTCTGTAACAAAAGAAATTATAGTAATAAAGTAATCTAAAATGCAAGTAGTAGGTTTACTACTTTCTTGTTATGTTTTAAAAAATATTTTTTATTATAATTTGAGTATATTTTATTAGTGTTATAAAAAAGGGAGGTATCTGAATGATTTAAAGATTATTCAGATACCTCTCCTTAAAAAGAAAGGATTAAATATTATTCTTTACTATGTTTTTGTATCCTATATAAGTTATAAAAAAGTATCCTATATAGACGATAAAAAATGAAGCTACTGTAAACCAGATTGAAAAACTAACATCAGCTTGATTAAATTTGCGTATATAGTCATTAGAGACTATAATTCCTATACAAGAGTGAACTAATGCTAATATTAGTGGTAAAGAAAAATATATTAATATTTGAGTGAAAATTGTTTTATTTATCATCTTATTACTTGCACCAATCTTTTTTAAAGACTTATATCTTTCAATGCTATCACTAGCTTCTGACAATTGCTGAAGAGCTAATATAGCCATACTAGCTATTAAAAAGATTATACCCAAGTATATTCCTATAAATAGTATTGTAGTAGCAGCTCCTTTAGATTTAGAATAAATATTATCTTTCAAATAAGCACCTATCTTATTTGAATTAAATTCTTTATATTGGCCATGTATATAGTCATTATTTATTTTGGAGTACTTTTCATTTTTTTCTTCTCTATTATTGTCTAAATATTTAACGTTAAGAACTGATTCGTAAATATCATGGCTAGGTATAAAGTCATCATTTATAATAATTGTACAATTTAAATTTATAACTGGATAGGTTTCAAGATTTGTTTCTAAAGCTTTTTTATTGTTAACTAAATATTCTTTATTTTGTATGCTAATTTTATTGCTATCATTTAAATATTGGTTAATCGATTTGGCTAAATCGATACGATTAGAAAAAATAATAACTTCGTTGTCATTTAAAACTATATTATTTTTACCTTGTAACTCTAACATCTTATTATAGTCAGACAGTTTTATAAAATCAACAAAATACTTATCTGCTGATTCATTTTTATTTGGATTAAATAAATCTGAAATTTTTATTTTTGAAGTATATTTATAATAACTTGCATATAATTCATTTTCATCTTTTTTGAAATCAATCTTATTAAGAAAATCTTTTATATCATAATTGGTATCATTTGTTCTTAATACTATACTAGCATCAAATGGAGTTAATTTTTCTAATTGATTTTCAAAGCTATTTTTAAAGCTTATTCCTAATGATAATACTACCAGTGTAATAAATAGCATTATACAAATTAAAGACATAGATAAAAAATTGGTTCTAACTTTATTATTTAATTGATTTAATATGAATATGTTTAGGTCTTTAAAATATATTTTTTTACTTTTCCTTACTAAGTACAATATAAATCCAGACAAACTAAAGAAAAATAATAAAGTACAAAATATTGCGCAAATAATTGAAATTTTAAATGTGAAATTTTCTGGATCAAATCCTATAGTTAGAATATTTTTATAAGAAAAAGCAAGTAAAATTAAAGATAAAATGAATATTCCTAAAAACATATAATGATTTTTTATTTTTAAGTTTTCATTTTTTTTACCAGCAGTTAATAAATCTATTACTTTGTATTTAGAAATTAAAAATATATTTAATAATATTACACTTAAAAACATTATTCCAAAATATAATATAGTCTTTTTTATTGAAGTTATTGAAATTGTAAACTTATACTCCTCCATAGAAATACCAAATAGTTTTAATGTGAAATTAGATAAAATTTGAGACGATCCAATTCCGGCTAAAACACCTATTACCAAAGAAATTGTTCCTACTATGAATGTTTCAAACATTAGAATTCTGGATATTTTTTTTGATGACATACCTAAGATAGTATATATTCCAATTTCTTTTTTACGTTTTTTTATAAGAAAATTATTTGCATATATTATTAGAAAACTTAATATTATTGCAACTAATACTGATATATAAGACATAAAATCTATTAATTTTGATACATATTCAGCATCTGAAGAACTGAGTTCTATAAGTGCTTTTTGAGAATCTATGGAATTGAAACTATAAAATATACATACTGATAATATTAATGTGAAAAAATATATATTATAGTCTTTAAAGCTTTTTTTGATATTTTTTAAAGCTATTTTACAGTACATTATTATCATCTCCTCCTAAAGTAGACACGACATTTATAATTTTATTAAAGAATTCTTTTCGGCTATCATTATTTCTTAATAATTCTTTAAATATCTTACCATCTTTTATAAATAATATACGGTGAGCATAACTTGCAGTAAAAGAATCGTGAGTAACCATGAGTATAGTTGTATTTAATTTCTTATTTAAATCTTCAAATCTTTCAAGTAGTAATCTAGCTGCTTTTGAATCTAAAGCTCCAGTAGGTTCATCTGCTAAAACTAAAGATGGATTAGTTATTATTGCTCTTGCAGAAGCTACTCTTTGTTTTTGGCCGCCTGACATTTGATAAGGGTACTTTTGTAATATCTGCGAAATATCTAAATATTGTGAGATATCTTTGATTTTTTTATCTATTTCAGACTTGTTTTCTCCTTTTATTGTTAATGCTAGAGCAATATTTTCATAAGCTGTAAGTGTATCTAACAAGTTAAAATCTTGAAATACAAAACCTAGTTCGTTTTGTCTGAATTTATCTATTTCTTTTGCTTTTAATTTTGTAATATCTTTATCTTTTATTTTGATACTTCCATTGGTGACACTATCAATTGTTGATATACAATTAAGTAATGTTGTTTTTCCACTTCCAGAAGGGCCCATTATACCAACAAATTCTCCTTCTTTTACTTTAAAGCTTAAATCGTCTATTGCTTTTGTTTGGTTGTACTTATTTCCATAGTATTTTGTTATTTGCTGTACATTTAGTATATCTTTCATTATGCATTTCTCCTTTTCGAAATAATTTGTTAAATATATTTAAAAATTCCAATAAAAGCAAAAATAAATAAACTCAAAAATTGAGTATTTTTGTATGTTTTTTCTTTTATTGGAAATAATAAATGTATTATGTTAAAATTATATTGTATTGGAATTATATATTATTTTTGTATTTTTTTCAAGTTTGAGGACTAAAAGTAAAAAAATAAAAAAATTTACATAAAAAGTATTTGCTTTTATGTAAATTAATAGTAATATAATCACATGAGGTGCATAAAATTCATGAAAATGTAAAAAAAGAAAAGGAAAATCAAAAATGAAAAAGCAAGATATAATGTTACTAAAAAAATATTAAATTTATTCAAACCATATAAAGTTGAAATTGTTTTTGTGATTTTATGTATAATTATTTCCTCTGTGTTAAGTATTTTAACTCCTATTATAGACCAAAAATTAATAGATGATGGTTTGCTTTTGAAGGATATGAAAATAGTCATTAAATATTCAATTTTAGATTTGATAATATTGGCAATTATTCAATTATTAGATATAGTGGAAACAAAAAAACGTTCTTGCATAAAAAACCTAATATCATTTAATTTGGAAAAACAGGCATTTGTACATACTTTAAAATTAAAAATGAATTTTTTTAAGGATACAAATTATGCAGAAATAATAAGTAATTTGAGAACTGATATTAGAAATATATCAGAAGTGTTTAATGAACAAACATTTTATACTTTAACGAGTATTTTAAGAATTTTTGTTGGATTTGTAGGATTATTTTCTATTGATTTTAGATTGGGTTTGTTAGTAATTATTATAACTCCTATAAGATATTTCACAGTAAAGTATCTTGCCCAAAAAAGACGTATTTCTATAAAGAATTATATGAGAAGTTATAAAAATTTTTCAAAATGGTATGGGGATACAATTGGTGGAATTAAAGAAATTAAACTTTGGGGATTATATGAATTAAAAATAGATCAATTTAGTGAAAGACAAAAAAATATAATAAGAGAGAATATTAGAACTGATTATTTAGAAAAGTTAAATACAACATCAAGTAAAGCATTTAATCCAATAATTAATCTTTCAGTATATATTTTAGGTGGATATATGATTGTTGGAGATATTCTTACAGTTGGAAAACTATTTGCATTTATTACATATATTCAATATGTAACTCAACCGATATTTGCACTTATGAATATTAGCTATAGATTTGCTGGTATATTACCATCAGCTAAAAGATATTATGATTTTATATCTATAGAAACAGAAGAATGCATTGATGTAGAGTCTTCAATGAAAAAAAATTCAAGTTCTATTTTGGGAAATATTGAATTTAAAAATGTTAGTTTCTCATATGAAGATAAAGATGGAAATATGACTTTAAATAATATAAGTTTCAAGATAAATTCTGGAGAAAAAGTGGCCATAATTGGAAATAATGGCTCAGGAAAAACAACTATTATTAATTTATTACTACGTTTCCTGAAACCTATATATGGAAAAATATTATTTGATGGAGTAGATGTTAATAATATTGATTTGGAATGCTATAGAAATTTTTTCGCTGTAGTAAGCCAAGATGTATATTTATTTAATACAACAATAAAACAAAATATTGTTCTAAATTCCAATAAAACAGATATAGATGTGAAGTTAGCTATAAAAAATAGTGGAGCAGCTAAGTTTATTGGAGAACTTTCAGATAAACATCAAACGATTGTTGGTGATCGTGGTAGTAAGTTATCTGGTGGACAACGTCAAAAGATAGCTATGGCTAGAGCCTTTTTAAAAGATTCTAAGATACTACTATTAGATGAAGCTACAGCTAAGTCAACAATGTAACTTTAGATGTGAATACTGTCCTTATTCTGGTGGATACATAAATAGAAGTCATTCAAATAAAAGAATGGATCTTTCTACAGCACTTAAAGGGATAGATTTTTTTATAAGTCATTCAAAAAATTCAAAATTACTAGCCATAGGTTTTTATGGTGGAGAACCTCTTATTGAGTTTGACTTAATTAAAAAATGTATTAAATATGCTGAAGAAAAATCTGAAGGAAAAGATGTACGTTTTATTATAACAACCAATGGCTCTCTATTGAGTAAGGATGTTGTAGAGTTTTTGTCTAAACATAATGTAGATTTAACAATTAGTCTTGATGGTCCTGAGGAGATACATGATATTCATAGAAAACTTGCATTGAATAATAAGGGCAGTTTTAATAAAGTAATTAATAATGTTGCTAATATAGAAAAAAATTATCCTGATTTCTTTGAAAAAATTCAATTTAATGCAGTTATTGATCCTCAGAATGATTTTTGTTCTATAGATGATTTTTTTGCTAATAATGAATTAGTGAAAGATGTTTCATTAACAGCTTCAATTGTTTCTAAAAATTATAGTAAATCAGAAATAAGTATCTCTAAAGATTATTATCGTAAAACTGAATATGAATTATTTAAAATTTATTACTACGCTTTGATAAGAAGAAAAAGCACATCAAAATGCTCAAAAATTATGCTTAAATCATATACTAAAGCATTAAGCTTTGCTAGAAACTTAGTTCCTCAAGAGAAGCTATCTGAAAAAATGCATCATTCAGGTCCTTGCATTCCTGGGGTTAGAAAATTATTTATAGACACAGATGGATTTTTCTATCCATGTGAAAAAGTTAGTGAAACTTCTAATCTTATGAAAATGGGACACATTGATACAGGATTTAATGTAAGTAAAGTTAGAAAAATTTTAAATATTGGACAAGTAAATGATACTGCTTGTAAAAACTGTTGGAATATAAAACTTTGGTACTATGTCAAGAAAAAGTACAAATTAAATTCGGATAAATTATATTATTACATTTTTCATAGTTAACATGCATTTTTTATATTTTCTGAG
>NZ_FPBY01000322.1 GCF_900116755.1 Clostridium sp. DSM 8431 | reverse complement strand
AAATATATTTTTGATAAAATTCAGGAATATCCGTTATTTATACAGGGTAGACATCCTTATAAAATCAAGAATTTTAAAGGTCGTCCACCTATATTTGAATAGCTAGTTTTATTTATCACTCTATTTCATAATTGAGCCTTATTTTTTCATAATACCTTTTATCTCCTTTGCTTATATAAGCTGTTCTATCTGTACCATTAATAGGATATATAGTTTCAGTATCAGCCGTATAAATAGAACTATCTTTAACTTCAACATTATTAGCAATTTTATCTACTTGTTCATTATTAAGCTTTGATAACTTAAATTCATAATCACTTGCATTTCTTTCTTGAAGTAGCATTGTATCTTTAAAACTAAATAAGAATGTACCAATGGCAAATATTAAAACAGTTGCTAAAGCTACACCTAAAATAGTTAATACAGTTCTTTTTTTATTTTCTCTCATGTATTTACTAGATAATTCAATGTAACTTTTCATTAACTCCAGACCTCCTGTTTATCAACATTTCCATCCTTTATTCTTATTATTCTATCTGTATTTTCAGCAATGCTTAAATCATGGGTAATTACTATGGCTGTCTGATTATATTTTCTAATTGATACCTTAAGCATCTCCATAATTTCCTTTGAATTTTCACTATCAAGATTTCCTGTTGGCTCATCTGCTAAAATTATTGAAGGCTTATTTATAAGTGCTCTTGCAATAGCAACTCTCTGCTTCTGTCCTCCTGAAAGCTCTGAAGGAAGATGATTTAATCTTTCTTCAAGTCCAAGGGTTTTAACTAAATCATTAAAATAATCTTCATCAATTTTTTGATTATCTAAAAGCGCTGGCATCTTAATATTTTCTTCAACTGATAAAACAGGTATTAAATTAAATGATTGAAAAACAAAACCTATATTTCTTCTTCTAAACACTGCAAGCTTCTCTTCATTTAATCTATATATATCTTTACCATCTATAATAACTCTTCCACTTGTTGGTCTATCTACTCCTCCTACTTGATGAAGGAATGTACTTTTTCCAGATCCACTTGCTCCAATAACTGCAACAAATTCACCTTTTTGAACTTCTATATTTACATTATCTAAAGCAACAACCTTATTGTCTTTCTTTCCATAAACTTTACTTAAATTTTCTGTTTTTATTATACTCATTAATTATCTACCCCTTGTATAATCTAGTTGTAACATTTGATAGAAAACTATTTACTATTCTAACGAACATTACATGTCTAA
>NZ_FPBY01000195.1 GCF_900116755.1 Clostridium sp. DSM 8431 | reverse complement strand
GGGGCAACTGCTAGTAGCTATTTATATAGTATTGTAGAAACTGCCAAGGCTAATAAACTGGTTATAGAAAAGTATTTAGTTTATCTTTTTGATAACTTAATAAATATAGATACAACCGATAGCGAAAGCTTAGAGAATCTTATGCCTTGGGCTGATAAGATACCGGATGATCTAAAAATTAAAGATAAGAAATAGTAAATCCCTATAAAGATAATTGAGGTATGATGTAAATCTCAATAACTTTATAGGGATATTTTATTACTATTTTTGAAGCAATAAAAGACGCCAAAAACTTTTACGCTTACGTATCAAGTATATTGATACTGTCTTTTTTACTTATAGATATAAGTAAAAAAGTTTCTGATAGCCAGCACTTATTATGGCAGGATTTCTGATATATAAGGCCTTTAATTCACATATTATAATTAAAATTTTTATTACTTTTTTGTTACAAAATTACTATAAAAAATATTAAGATGATATAATTAAATATAGTGTCACTAAAATGTTTATAAATTAAACAAAAATTAGTTGGAGGTCGATAGATGATAGTTAATAAGCCCAAAAAGAAAAAGAAGTTATTAAGATTTAATGTTTATTATATTATTATGGGGATGATATTTACTGTAATTACATTAAGATTATTATATATTCAGGTATATAAACACGACGATTATCAAGAAAAAGCAGATACAACAGCAACTAAGTTTATATCTGAAAAGGCACCAAGGGGGATTATATATGATGATAAAGGAAATGTTTTAGCATCTAATGAACAAACATACATAGTGACATATACATCTACTACTGAAGCAGATAAAAGCTTTTTTCAAACAGTAGATTTGTTATCTGATATTATTGGAGATAGCCTTACAGATGATTTAAAAATTAAAGTAGATGAAAATGATAAAGTGTATTTTGATTATTCATCAACTGACGAAGATAGTAGAAAATCAGAAAGATTAAGATTTTTAAAAGATAGAGGATTTGATGAAGATATAAAAAATAAATTATTTCCTGATTCAGAAAATGATGATTTAAGTGATGAACAACTTTCTGAGATAAATTCAGAACTTCTTAAAATATCTGATGAAGATATATTTTATCAAATGATTAAGAATTATAAGCTAATAAACTTAGTTGATTCAAATCCAAGTGCTGAAAAGAAAAAGGAATATGAAGATATGTCTGGAGAAGACATTACAAAAATATTACTTAAAGATCATTCAATGAGTCAGCTTAGAAATTATCTTCTTGTTAAAGATGCTCTTCATATTCAGAGTATTAAGGGAAAAGATAATATTACTATTGCAAATGGAATAGATAAAAATACAGCATCTATAATTTATCAAAGACTTAATGATCTTCCAGGAGTAGATGTTAATACTCAGCCTGTAAGATATTATCCTTATAAAACATTAGCAGCATCTGTATTAGGATATATATCATCAATTGATAGTGCAAGTGCAGAAAGATATGAATTAAGTGGTTATGATACTTCTACAGATTTAGTTGGGGTTTCAGGTATAGAAAAAGCCTTTGAAGATCAATTAAAAGGAACAAAAGGTGGAACAACAGTAAAAGTTAATTCTAAGGGAAGAGTAACTCAAAATTTATTTAAACTTGAATCTTATCCAGGAAATAATGTACATCTTACAATAGATAAGGATTTACAATATGTGGCTGAAGAATCATTAAAAGATAGTATTGCTTATGCAGCAACAACAAGTGATAATGGACACAGTTATAGTGGAGCAAACAGAGGTGCTGCTATTGTTGTAAATGTAAAGACAGGAGAAATACTTGCAAGTGTTTCTTACCCAAGTTTTGATCCTAATGATTTTAGAACTGGGCAGTTAAGTACTGAAAAGAGAAATGAATACTTAAATCCTGATTATGAAGCTTATGCTCAGCACATAATTAGTAAGTTTGGATTAAAGAAAACTGTTGATGATTTGTTCCCTTTAAATAGTGATGGTTCTAGATCTGATTTATATGATTTATATCCTAAGCCATTATTTAATTATGCAACTCAAGGTAAAATACAACCAGGGTCTACTTTTAAACCATTAACTGCATTAGTAGGGTTAGAAGAAGGGGTTATCACTCCAGATGCTACTATTTATGATTCAGGAGTATTCAATATTCATAAAGATGTATACGGATCAGGTTTTGCACCTAAGTGTTGGAAATCAGGTGGACATGGTTCTCTAAATGTAGCAGGAGCTATAGAACAGTCTTGTAACTTTTTCTTCTATGAAGTAGCTTATAGATTATATGAAAAAGGATTAGAAGATGGATTAAGTAAGACAGAAGCATTAAATGCAGTATCTAAATATGCATGGAAGTTTGGATTAGGTTATGATCCTACAAATAAAAATGCATCAAAAACTACAGGAGTTGAAATAGAAGAAGGCTTTGGTCAGACATATAATTACTTAACTAATAAGCTTAATTATGTAAGTCAATCTAAGTTCTTATTAAGAGATATATTAGAAAGTGGATATTATGCAACTACTAATACAAGTTTTGTACCTTTTGATTATTCTGCTAACGATGATGACGGTGATGAATTAAAAAGTGCTAAGGTAGAGTTGAAAGATAAAATTAAAGATGAATTACTTAAGGTTGGAGAGGAAACTTTAAGAGTAGATGATTTTTCTGAAGAAATATTAGATAATGTAACTTCAATCATGAATCTTTCAGATAAGTATCAAGATAATTTATCAAAAAGTTTTCAACCTACAACTGTTGATAAGCAAGCAAAAATAGTAGCAAATGTTATTGCAACTCATACAATTTCAGATATTGGTACTCAAATACTTTCACCAGGTCAACAAGTATTTGGAGCGATTGGACAAGGTATTAATACATTTACTCCAATGCAAATGGCTCAATATGTAGCTACATTAGCTAATAAAGGAACTAGATATAAATTACACTATGTAAGTAAGATAACAAGTCCTGATGGACAAGTATTACAAGAGTTTTCACCGGAAGTTGTAGATGAAACTAATATAAGTGATACAACATGGAATGCAATTGTTGCAGGTATGGAAAGTGTTAATGATGGTCAAGATGGTACAGCTGCTTCAGCATTTGAAGGATTTCCAACAGATGTTATAAAAACAGCAGGTAAAACAGGTACTGCGGATTTTAGAGATGATCAGTATGAATACGGAAGAGCACCATTTGCCACATATATAGGTTTTGCACCAGCAGATGATCCAGAAATTGCTGTAGTAGCAGCTATTTATGATGGTGGACATGGTGGTAGTGCTGCGAGAGTAGCAAAAGCAGTATATGAAGAATATTTTAAAGATAGAATATTAGCTGCTCATCCAAATTATCCAGAGTATTCATCAACATATCAAAAATATATAAAGAATATTCCTACTATGCCAGGGGATAATAAAGAACAATAAATTTAACCTTAGTAAAAAGAGTATCAAAAAATGATACTCTTTTTATATTTTAAAGGTATAATTTAATATTCATTTTTTATTATTAATGATATAATTATATAGAGTAAATATATAAAATATGAGTGTAATAGTTGGAGGGTATCCAATGGAGACTAATGGAGTAATTATTAAGGGGAATAAAGATGGTTTAAATGCACTAGTTGACATAAAAAAATTTGGTGGTTTTGAAGAGATGTTATTAGTACTTACTGAGAAATTATTACGAGGGAAAAAGTTTTATAAGAATTCAATATTGTACATAACCATTGATACTTCTTTATTAAATGAGAATGAGATGGAAAAACTTAAAAAGGTCATATTAGATGAAATTGAAGTAAAAGAAATCATTATTGAAAGTATTCAGGATAAAGCTAAAAAAGCCACTAAAAATAAGAGCATAGAACAAGAAGCCACAGGAGAAGCCTTTGATGGAGTGCAGGAAGGAAAGACAAAATTTTTGCGTAAAACTGTTAGAGGTGGACAATGCGTTCATTTCCCAGGGAATATTGTCATTATTGGTGATATTAATAGTGGAGCAGAAGTTTATGCTGATGGAAATATAATCGTTTTAGGGAGCATTAAAGGAAATGTATTTGCTGGAAATGCTGGGGATAGTAATGCTGTTATTGCTGCATTTTCACTTCAGCCAGAGATACTTAAAATTGGTGATATTATAACAATTTCACCGGATAACCAAAAGCCAAGATATCCAGAGGTAGCAAGGATAAAAGATGGCGAAGTTATTGTTGAACCATATTTAACTAACAAGTATATATATTAATTTATGGAGGGATATGAAAAAATGGGAGTTTCAATAGTTATTACATCAGGAAAAGGTGGTGTTGGTAAAACAACAACTACGGCTAATATAGGTACAGCGTTAGCATCATTAGGGAAAAAAGTTGTAGTTATCGACGGAGATACAGGACTTAGAAATTTAGATGTATTAATGGGTTTAGAAAATAGAATTGTTTATACATTAATGGATGTTATAGAAGGAAGATGCAGATTAAAGCAAGCGCTAATTAAGGATAAAAGATTTTCAAATTTATGTTTACTTCCTACAGCTCAAACAAAGGATAAAGATGATATTAGTACAGCTGATATGTTAAAGATAGTAAACGAATTAAAGGAAGAATTTGACTATGTATTAATAGATTCTCCAGCAGGTATTGAACAAGGATTTGAAAATGCAGTTATTGGAGCTGATAGAGCTTTAGTTGTTGTAAATCCTGAAATAACATCTGTAAGAGATGCAGATAGAGTTATAGGAAAACTTGATGCAAAGGGATTAGATGATCATGCAGTAATAGTTAACAGATTAAATTATGAAATGACAAAAAGAGGAGATATGCTTGATGTTTCAGATATCATAGAAACTCTTTCAGTAAAACTTATAGGTGTAGTTCCAGATGATAGAAACATAACAGTATCAACTAATAAAGGAGAACCTATTGTTCTTGAAGATTCTTCAAAAGCAGGAAGTGCATTTAGAAATATTGCAAAGAGAATTAATGGTGAAGAAGTTCCTTTCTTAGATTTAAGTACTGAATCAGGTGGTTTCTTAGGATCAATTAAAAAATTATTTGGTCGTAAGTAGGAGGTGTTAATTCATGGGCTTTTTTGGAAGCATTGGTGGAAGGCAAAAACCAAAGGATGTTGCTAAAGATAGATTAAAGTTAATATTAATACACGATAGAGGTAATATTCCAACAAATACATTAGAAAAAATGAGATTAGAAATACTTGAAGTGCTTTCAAAGTATGTAGAGATAGAAGCAGACGATGTAGAAATTTCGGTTACTAAAAGTGGCGAGGTCTTAAGCGGTGATTCTACGTCATCTTTAGTAGCAAATATTCCTATAAAGGGTGTACGTGGGAGATAGTATATCTATTTTAACGCCTAAGAAGGTATGGAATTTTCAAGTGAGTAAAACATAATAAATAGAAAATTCCATACATCTAAAATGGTCAAGACGTTAAAAATGATTATATGGACCCAAAAGGATACAGAGCTTGTTATTTTGCTTTGAAAAAATTTTAAATATTGTATGTTATAGAAAGAGATAATAGCTTTTTTATAACATACAATATTTTTATTTTGGCTGTATTATGAATAAAAGTGATAAATATAGGCAAGTATCTAAACAAATGATTATTTGGAGATGAAGAAGATGTGTTCGGATAACTATAATGAAATTTTAGAAGGAATTAAACCTTTAAGTAATGCAGCTAAAAGAAAGTTAATAATAGACATAAGTATATTAATAAATCTTTCTTCTAATAAAGATAATACAGAATTAATATGCCCTCACTGCGGTAATAAATACATAGTTAAAAATGGAAAGAATAAAGAAACTCAAAGATATCTTTGTAAATCTTGTAGAAAATCCTT
Source organism: Clostridium sp. DSM 8431 (assembly GCF_900116755.1). Taxonomy (GTDB): domain Bacteria; phylum Bacillota; class Clostridia; order Clostridiales; family Clostridiaceae; genus Clostridium. Next base: position 67 of record NZ_FPBY01000195.1, on the reverse strand, counting down.
CGTAAACACTACTAATACACCTATTTTCTCATCTAAAAAGAATTTAGAAACTTGGATAAAATTTGTT